>QNEL01000109.1 GCA_003645185.1 Candidatus Parabeggiatoa sp. nov. 3 | reverse complement strand
TGCCATTAATTGTTTTAAGGACTCGCCACCAAAATCTTCCAAAATGATGACGAGCGTGTTTTGGTATTTTTTAATACTGTATGCGTTGATAACCCCGGCTAACTCGAAATCATGCGTGATTTCATATTCTTGCTGATAACGGGTGAGTTCCGCAGGGGTGGGGTAGTCTTGTTTGAGCATTTTTAGGATAACCAGTTGGTTATCCTTTTTTCGATGCCCCCGATAGATGAGCGAGTTAACGCTTTCGTAAATCTGATTACCTATTTGATAGTTAGGTAGAGTTAACATGGTGAGAATTTCTCCTAAAGTGGGAATGGCTACATTGTTATATTAATCTAAGTACTGAACCATAAATTTTCAGGTATTTTAATTAAAAGAAACAACCAAGAAGAGGGGCATGAGCAAGAGGGGCAACCACAAGGGATTGCCCGGTTCGTAGGGGCAATCCCTTGTGGTTGCCCCTTTGCTGTAAAATACCTGTTTATTTGTGCTTCAGTACTTATAGGGCGAACACTTCGGTTCGCCCCTACATACATTATCCCGCATTTTCAATATGCGCCCGTATGACTCGTTCTAGTTCATCTACCATGTTTTCGTTTTTCACTTTGTGATCGGGTTTGCCATTGATATATAAGAGATTATTCGGGGTGCCGCCGGTGAGGCCGATATGGGCTTCGCGGGCTTCGCCGGGCCCATTGACAATACAGCCGATGACGGCGACATCGAGTGGTTCCAAGATATCTTCAAGGCGGGTTTCTAATTCATTGACGGTTTTGACAACATCAAAGTTTTGTCGGGAGCAGGATGGGCAAGCTATCAGGTTGATGCCTTTTTGACGCAAATGGAGGCTTTTTAAGATGTCAAAGCCGACTTTGATTTCTTCTACTGGATTGGCTGCGAGTGAAACGCGAATGGTATCGCCTATGCCTTCTGCTAATAACATTCCTAAGCCGATGGCCGATTTAACGGTACCGGAACGTAAGCCGCCGGCTTCTGTGATGCCTAAATGTAGGGGTTGTTCAATCTGTGTTGCGAGCTTTCTATACGCGGCAACTGTCATAAACACTTCTGAGGCTTTTAGGCTGATTTTAAAATCAGGGAAATTGAGTTTATCCAGTATTTCAATATGGCGCAGGGCGGATTCTACTAAAGCATCTGCTGTCGGTTCACCATATTTTTTTTGTAAGTCTTTTTCTAATGAACCAGCATTGACTCCAATACGAATGGGAATGCCTTTATCTTTGGCACAGTTTACAACGGCGCGTACTCTATCCTCGCGCCCAATATTGCCCGGATTGATGCGTAAACAATCTACGCCTAATTCGGCTACTCGCAGCGCAATGCGATAGTCGAAATGGATATCGGCAATCAGTGGAAGCGTGTTAATGGATTGTTTTATTTTGCCAAAGGCTTCTGCGGCTTCTAGGGTGGGCACCGAAACGCGCACAATATCGGCTCCGGCATTTTGTAAAGCTTGGATTTGGGTTACCGTAGCGGTGACATCGCAGGTATCCGTATTTGTCATGCTTTGCACTGATATGGGTGCTTTTCCACCTACAGCTACTTTGCCAACATGAATTTGTCGAGAAAGACGGCGGGTGATTTTAAATTCAGATTGCATGATGGTTTAGATTGAATGAGGTTGTTGGTTTTTTCAGGAAGCGAACCGGGGGGCATTTCTAAAAAAAGTTGCTTCGGTAATTTTCGTTCCAAATTGATTTTGCGTAGGCTCTTTTCGTTCCAAATTTATGCGACTGATTTATTATTTGTTACAAATATTTAATTTTGCGAATGCCCGATTGGAGTGCAAAATTTATTTTGCGTATTTTTTTGGGAATGCGCCCGCCAACCGGTTTAATGAGGTGGTGGTTGTTTTTATAATACAATGGTGGGTAGGCGTTAATGCCATTAAGACGAAGATGGTGGGCAACAAAAAGACGTTACCCACCCTACAAACAATTCTTATGCACACAAGTCTTCAAAGGGTGGGATCGCGGGCACCCATGATTTCAAAAAGTTCCCAAATAGAATGGGAATGGTGGGCAACAAAAAGACGTTACCCACCCTACAAGAGATAAACGAATTATAACCGATTAACCCGCCCTAATATTACTGCTCATAACCCACAATATAAAGACGTTTGCGTCCTCTGCGCTTGGGGAAGGTTTTGATATCTTTGGTTTCGTCTTGATACTCAATATCAACACCATCAAGATTGCCTATTTTCAGATAAAACGGTGGCGTACCTTCCAAAGGTAAGACTTTGCCACTGTTACTTATGCCTTCATACAGTTTTTTGCCCGTATTATCTGTAATTCTGATCCAGGTACGCGCTTTAAAATGCAGAATCATCTTCCGCGGATCTGGGGTTGCTGCCACTTCTTCTTGTGGCATGTCAGGCACTGCGGGTTGGTTGCTACTCACCTTGTTGTCTGTTGGTTGACTGACGATTGCTGGTGTCAAGACGCTTACAGGCGGTTCACTTGGCCGATTGGAACTCGTATCAGTGTCAAGCCGACTGATGAGCGAGGTATTGCTTTCTATCTGTTGATCTGACCACGTCTTCAGCGACGGTGTTTCCTCTTGAGGTGCGGTCACAACTGGGGTTTGAAGCTCTGGTGCTGGGGTTAGAGCGGGGTTGGGGGGATAAAACCGCAATCCTGCCCAAGTAACCAAAATAAGCAGCGTGACGATAACGATACCGGTGATAATACTAGGCCCAACATCGTGGCTGCTGGTTTGTTTGTTTTGTTTTTGGGGGGTGATAGAAGATGCCTTTGGTTGTTCCTGTAGCCGCTCAAAAGATTCCATGATAGATTCTGGCGAGAGTTCTAGCAATTTGGCATAATTACGCAGGTAGCCGCGAACAAAAATGGTGGGGGGTAAACCGTCGTAATTATCCGCTTCAAGCGCTTCAATCACATGCACATCTAAAAAAAGCCTATCGGCTATATGTTTAACTGACCATTTATTTTTTTCCCGCACATGCCGTAAGCGAACTCCCGGTGAACTATCCGCGTTGTGAGCAGAAATATCGTTGTCTCTTTCCACGTTGTCACCTTCGACTACATTGTCATAACGATTTTTGATATCCTGTTCTTCTTTCAGGGCGTAACGTGCGTCTGTTTCATAACGAAATTCGGTGTCATTACCTTCTTTATTGTTGTAGCGAGCCTCAGTCTCATCATAGCGAACGTCGTAACGAGCGTCTGTATCATAACGAGTATCATAACGAGCTTCTGTGTCGTTAGCTTCTTTCGTGTTGTAGCGAGCTTCATTATCATCATAGCGAGCGTTGGTGTCGTTTTGAACGTCGGTGTCATAACGAGATGGGTTATTTTGGGTAGAGTTACTTTCGTCGTCGCGAGTGGCATCGCGAGCGGTTACGGGCTCCCTGCGCTCTTCAAGCTTGAGTTCAACATCGCTTTGGTAGCGATTTTGGGCCGCTTCGTTACTTGGTTCATGATGCGTATTGCTATCATAGCGAGTTGGGGTATCGTGACTTGATTTCGTTTCATCATGAGCGTTGCTATCATAGCGTTCTTCAGTCTCATAACGACGAGCGGTTACGGGCTCCCTGCGCTCATCAAGCTTGAGTTCAACATCGCTTTGGTAGCGATTTTGGGCCGCTTCGTTACTTGGTTCATGATGCGTATTGCTATCATAGCGAGTTGGGGTATCGTGACTTGATTTTGTTTCATCATGAGCGTTGCTATCATAGCGTTCTTCAGTCTCATAACGACGAGCGGTTACGGGCTCCCTGCGCTCTTCAAGCTTGAGAGCAACATTGCTTTTGTAGCAATTTTGTTCAGTTTCGTTACTTGGTTCATGATGCGTATTGCTTTCATCGTGATCGAGGGTATCGTGACTTGATTTTGTTTCATCAGAAACCTCATTATCATAGCGAACTTCAGTTTCATAAGGCTTGGTTATGGGCTCATCTTCTTTGCGTTCATCAAGCTTGACTTCAAGATCGTTTTCGTGATGAATTTGAGTCTCATGACGTTCGTACCGTTCATCAAGAGCTTGGGGCTCGTGACGGTTTGGGATATCGTTACTTTCCTTCGCTTCGTTACGAATATCCGTATCATAGCGAACGTCGGTGTCATAGCGAGCCTCTATTTCATGATGCTCTTTCGCTTCATAGCGCACATTGGTGTAGTAAGGCTCTGTGCCGTAGCGAGTCGTTATCGGATCGGGCATGTCATTGCGATCATCTGAATCCATATATAAATGGGAAACGGGTGTATTCGTGGGTGTGTTCATCTTAACCTCTTTATCAATACTGAAATACAATGGCTTTTAATGCTTCAATTGTCAATTTTTTTTCAACATTCCAGGTTCAAGTTTTTGCGCGCAAAAACTTGAACCTGGAATAGAGTACACAGAGTACCACAGAGTACCACAGAGTGTTAATGTGTGTCTGTTCTGAATTTGCAAACTTGATAGGTGGTCAGGTTTTTATAAACCATAACAACACTTGACAATTATTCCAATTATTCCGATTGATTCAGTAATCGTGCTTCTTCAGAATCTGGAAAATTTTTACGCAATAAAAGCGCATAACTGGCTTCGGCATCTCTATTATTAAGGCGGCGTTCAATGCGAATGCCCAGCCATAACGTGGCGGGGCTGTGTTTGGCAATAACCTTTAAACAGCGTTGTAAGTATTCACGGGCTGCTTTATAACGTTTTTGTTCATAGCTTAAATGCGCCATTTGATACAATGCTCTTGGGAATTTGGGATTCTTCTGCAAGGCTTTGTGTAAATAAGTGTTGGCTGTCGCATAATCTTGGTGCTGTAAAGCGCATAAAGCGGCATTGGTATAAGGAATCTCTGGTGTTCTATAAACGGGATTCTCGATGGCCTTTTGAAAATGCTTATGGGCCGCATCCCATTGTTTTTCTTGACATAAAAATTGTCCATAATTGTTATGAATGTCAGGCGCTTCTGGCATGAGTGCGATGGCTTGTTGATAATGGGGTTTCGCCTCGGAATTCATCCCTAAACGGCCATACAATACGGCAATGGCATTATGAGCATCTCCAGAGTAATGGCAAGAGTTTAAGGCCTTTTTGAGTCGAGAGAGGGCTATATCGTTTCGTCCACGCCGCATGTATTCTACGCCTAATTGTACATTAATGTCGGCACTTTTTTTTGCTTCAACAGAACAACCGGTAAAGGGGGTGAAAGCACAGCTACCGAGTATATTGATGAATAGCAACAGTAAACAGCCTCTGTAGAAATGATTATATCGTTTCATTGACTATTTCCTTGTTGAACAGTTTAAACTGTCGTTGTGTTCTATCACGGACTTTTCCGGCTAATTGTCCACAAGCGGCATCAATATCTCCGCCTCGTGTTTTTCGCGTCACGGTTAATAGCTTCGCTTGTACAAGAATATCACGAAAATGATCGATAGTTTCTCGCGGTGAGCAAATATAACGAGTATCTGGAAAAGGGTTAAAAGGAATGAGGTTCACTTTAGCCGGAAAGCCTTGTAATAATTTGACTAATGCGCGGGCATGGGCTGGGCTATCATTGATGTCTTTGAGCATGATATATTCAAATGTGATTCTGCGTTGCGGGTTACCTTTAGCATAAGCACGACAGGCTGACATTAATTCGGCCAGTGGATATTTCTGATTAATTGGCACCAGTTTATTGCGTAAGGCATCATTTGGTGCATGTAAAGAAATGGCGATATTAACCGGACAGGTTTCTTTCAGCCGTGCCAACGCTGGAACGATGCCCGTGGTACTGAGGGTGATATGCCGCCATGATAAGCCATAAGCAAAGTCATCCATCATGACATTCATGGCTTTGATCACATTATTCAAATTAGTCAAGGGTTCGCCCATGCCCATCATGACAACATTACTGATAGCCCGTTTAGCGTTATCAGCTTGATCACCTTCTTGAGTTAGGATATGTTCTGCCAACCAGAGTTGTGCAATGATTTCAGCGGTGCTGAGATTACGATTAAAGCCTTGCTGTGCCGTTGCACAAAAACAACAATCTAGGGCACAGCCAACTTGTGAAGAAACACATAAGGTATTACGGCCTTCTTCAGGAATGAGTACCATTTCAATGCTGTTGTCACTATCCAATTGTAACAACCATTTTCGAGTACCATCTTGTGCGGTTTGGCTCATTTGAACTTGAGGCTGTGACACATAAGCGATTTCTTTTAATTGCTGGCGTAATGCTTTACTTAAATTAGTATAGGCATCGAAATCGACAACCGCTTGTTGATGAATCCATTTCATGACTTGTGTCGCACGAAAGGGTTTCTCACCCAGTTCGACAAAAAAAGAGGCTAAACCTTCTCGATCAAAATCCAATAAATTAACCATGTTTCAGTTACCCGTTATCAGTTCCACGCAAATTTTTTTGCGCGCAAAAACTGAAATTCACGCAAAAGTTTCACGCTCAAGTACAGCGAACTATCGCTAAGAAATGTGAAATGTGGAAATCAGTTATCAGTTATCAGTTATCAGTTATAGCTAAGTCCTTCAACAAACAAAACTGATAGAACATTGATATTTCACATTTAGCGCGCAAAAACGGAAGCGTGAACCTAAGAAGGCTCAATGCCATTAAGGTAGGGGCAGACCTGCGTGTCTGCCCTGGGCGAACACGCAGGTTCGCCCCTACAACCCCTGAATACGTGGGGTTTGGTAGGGGCTGACCTGCGTGTCTGCCCTGGGCGAACACGCAGGTTCGCCCCTACTTAATGGCATTGGAACCTAAGAATTTAATCGGTATAATGTCTATTCTTGAATTAATCAAGCTCAATCATTTAAATTAGCATTCTATCCCTAATAATTGATAATTAAACTAACTGATAACTGATAACTGATAACTGATAACTGATTACCGGGTGCGTGGGCAAATTTCGCTATCGTTGAAGAAAAAGGCGATTTCTGTTTTGGCTGTATCTGGGGCATCAGAGCCATGTACGGCATTTTCGTCAACCGTTTGTGCAAAATCAGCCCGTATTGTTCCAGGCGCTGCTTTTTTTGGATCGGTGGCACCCATCAAATCACGGTTGATGCTGATGGCATTTTCCCCTTCAAGCGCTTGTACCATGACAGGGCCGGTTATCATAAAGTCTACTAATTCCCCGAAAAAAGGGCGTTCTTTGTGTACAGCGTAGAAACCTTCTGCCTGTTCACGGGTTAAGTGCAACATTTTGGAGGCAATAATGCGTAAACCGGCTTTTTCAAAACGCGAGTAAATGTTGCCAATCACATTTTTAGCCACAGCATCGGGTTTGATTATTGATAAGGTGCGTTCTTGTGCCATTGAAATGACTTACTCCTAATGAATTGTGAATTGTTATTAATATATGTGTGTTAATGAAAACAATGAATTTTGGTAAATTCGGGCGATGGTAGCCGATACCTTTTTGAAATGGGTTAAAAAATTATACGCGGCTTAAATATAGTACAACGATATAGTACAACGAATTAAGAAATAAACGAATAAATCTGGGTAGCCTTGAGTAATAGACTTTATACAAATTACATTTAAGTGCTTGATTTTATGAATGATTACTCAAATAAGCCTTTTTTTGTAAATCAATCAATGATTTGTATTAAATTCAAAAGGGCGAACACGTAGGGCGAACACGTAGGGCGAACACGTAGGGCGAACACGTAGGGCGAACACGTAGGGGCGAACACGTAGGGGCGAACACGTAGGTTCGCCCCTACAAAGGCAATGTAGGCGAACCTTTGTTATCGCCCCTTGGTGTGATATTCGCTATTCGCTATTTCTAATTACAAATTACAGATTGAACCCGTTATCAATCAAATTAGGTAACCATAACGTGATTTGTGGAAAAAGCGTTAGCAGTATCAGGCCGAATAGTTGCAAAATAACAAAGGGTATAATACCTTGATAAATGACACCCATACGCATTGTCGCAGGGGCAACCGCTTTGAGATAAAACAGTGAAAAGCCAAATGGTGGCGTTAAAAAAGAGGTTTGTAAATTGACTGCGATTAGAATAGCAAACCAAAGTAAATCTATTCCAAAATGTTCGGCAATCGGTGTGAGTATCGGCACGACGATAAAACAGATTTCGAGAAAATCAAGAAAAAACCCTAAAACAAAAATGAGCAAGAGGCTTACCACTATAAATCCCCATTTGTCACCGGGCACTTGAGTCAAAATATCATGCACGAGTTGATCGCCGCCCATGCCGCGAAAGACTAAACCAAAAGCCGTTGCGCCAATTAAAATTAAGAATACCATGCTTGTCAAGCGCGTGGTTTGTTGCATGGCTTTTCGCAAATTGTTTAAAGTCAAACGCTTATGCAATAAGGCCAATAATAAGGCCCCCATGGCACCGAATGCCGCCGACTCGGTGGGGGTAGCGATGCCAAAAAATATACTGCCTAACACGGCCATAATTAATAGCAATGCAGGTAATAAGCTTTTTATAATACGCATCAAAAAGCGTTTATCCCAAGTATGCGTATCGCTCGCCAAAGCGGGGGCACTATGCGGATCGCGCCACGCCTTCCAGGCTATATATAAAATATACAGCATAATCAACAACATACCGGGCACAACTGCCGCTAGGAATAAACGGCCCACTGGCACACCAATCATATCACCCAGTAAAATCAAAACGATGCTAGGCGGGATGATCTGTCCTAATGTGCCCGAAGTGGCAATGATGCCCGTGGCAAAGGCCGGGGCATAACCATTTTTTAACATCGCGGGAAGCGCGATGATACCCATTGTCACTACCGTCGCGCCCACAACGCCTGTCGTCGCTGCCAATAATGCCCCTACGAACACAACGGATAACGCCAAACCGCCCCGCAATGGCCCAAATAATAGCCCCATCGTTTCTAGCAAATCCTCTGCCAAGCCTGACTTTTCTAAGATCACCCCCATGAAAACAAATAACGGTACTGCCAATAAGGTAAAATTAGTCATGATGCCCCAAATACGCATGGGGAGCAAATTAAAAAAGGGGAGGCCCAGGAAAATCGTGCCAAACAGTAGCGAGACAGCGCCCAAAGTGAAGGCAACAGGATAGCCCAAGAATAAAGTGAACATCAGCACAGCAAACATCACCAATGCCCACACTTCCATGCTCAAAAACGCCATTACGATTTCCCCTCTTGAGACTCTAATAAAAACAACAAACTGCTTAAACTATTCGCGATGCCTTGTAACATCAATAACGCAAATCCGATAGGAATGGCCCCTTTAAGCACAAAACGATAAGACAAACCACCTGGATCAGGCGAACCTTCTCCATAAATGAAAGCGTTATAAACAAACGGCCATGAAGCGAAAATCACGACTAAACAAAATGGCGTTAAAAAGAGAAACCCGCCGATCAGATTAACCCAAGCGCGTCGTTTATCATCCATCCAACGACTTTGATAAACAATATCTATTCGCACATGCTCATCATGTTTCAAGGTATAAGCCGCACCGAATAAAAACACTAAAGCAAATAGATGCCATTGCAATTCTTGCAACGCGACAGAACCCCTAGAAAATAAGGCCACCATACTGACTTGATAAACAATAATCAGTACCATAAGCAAGATTAACCAAGCGATTAAACGGCCGCTCCATTCACTGATTGTCTCAAAGAGTACAATGATTTTTCGGAACAAAATAAATAATTGAGAAGGCATGTTTTCAAGTGAAAAGTGATAAGTTAAAAGTGATAATTTATTTTGCAATTGGAATGCAAAATTTATTTTGTGAAGGCAATTGGAGTGCAAAATTTATTTTGCGAAGGCTTTCGTTCAATTGGAGTGCAAAATTTATTTTGCGAAGGCAATTGGAGTGCAAAATTTATTTTGCAAAGGCAGAGGGAATGCGCCCTTATGTAGGGGCAATCCCTTGTGGTTGCCCTTTTATTCCTCAGATTGGCGCGCTTGCTCTACGAGTTTTTGAAACATTTTCTCCGTAATAATCTCTTGAGTCGTATCCATGCGATCAAGAAAAGAAATCCCCTTGAGATGATCATATTCATGTTGGAAAAGACGCGCCAAAAAGTCGTTAAAAGTCTGTTCCGTTTGGCGGCCATCTTTCATCGTATATCTCACCCTGATCTCCTGATGCCTAGACACCAAGCCCCGTATACAGGGCACACTCAAACACCCCTCCCAATCCTTATCGCGTTCCTCAGAACACCACAGTATTTCGGGATTAATAATCGCCGTCGGTTCCATTTCAGGCGCGTTAGGATATCTGGGATTAGGAATCGAAGCCATAATAAATATCTGCACCGACTCATAAACCTGCGGCGCGGCAATGCCCGCCCCATTCGACTCTGAAACCGTCACCAACATATCATCAATCAAAGACTGAATGGAGGGATCGTTGACTTCTTCCACTTTAACCGCTTGATTTCTTAAAACAGGATGGCCTAATTCAGCCACTTGACGTATGATTGCCATAATGAAAAGTGATTGTTGCAAGTGATTTCCAAGCAAACGTTTTTGCGCGCAAAAACGTTTGCTGAGAAAAATGAAAAATGAAGAAAAAACTTAATCCAAATTTGTAAAAAACGTTTTTTTATTTATAATTGAGTAAAATACCATACCATAACTTATGAAAATCTTAAACTGTTTTGAAGTGGTATTCTGTGCTACTCGGTGTTGAAAATAAAAAATAGAACGCTGATTAGATATTGTGTTCATCAGCCCATTTGTTTAATTGTTCTATAGGAGTTCAGATCTTTTGGCCCAAACCTGACAGGTTTTCAAAACCTGTCAGGTTTTTAAATGTTCCATCAGCGCTTCAAACTTTCCGTTGAGCGCAACGTTAAACCGTAAAACTAAGGAATATGCAGCATGAAAACATTAAGTGAAAAAACAGTGGTTATTACTGGTGCCTCAAGTGGTATCGGTGAAGAAACAGCGCGTCTACTTGCTCAAAAGGGAGCCAAAGTCGTACTAGGCGCGAGGAGAGTTGATCGACTGGAAGCTCTAGCCGAAGACATCCAACAAAGTGGTGGCACTGCAATTATTCAAGCCACTGATGTGACTAAGCGTGATGATGTAGAGGCTTTGGTTAAGATGGCCGTTGATAAGTTTGGTCAAATAGATGTCCTCATAAATAACGCAGGCATAATGCCGGTAGCACCAATGGAGAAGGCCCGTGTGGAGGAATGGGATCAGATGATCGACGTGAACGTGAAAGGTTTGCTTTATGGTATTGCGGCAGCCCTGCCCCTGATGAAGGCACGTGGGCAAGGCCATATTATCAACATTGCGTCTATTGCTGGACTCAAATTAGTTCCAAATTTTACCGTTTACTGTGCAACTAAACATGCTGTAAGAGCCATTTCTGAAGGGTTGCGTATGGAAAATCCGGATATACGTGTGACTACTATTTCTCCTGGATTAATTGCAACGGAGTTAGAAGATTCGACACCTGACAAAGAGTTGCGCCAAGGTGTCAAGGATTTTTATGCGCAACACGCGATTCCGGCTAAACCCATTGCTGATGCCATAGTTTATGCCATTGAACAACCCAACTATGTGGATGTCAATGAAATGGTCATAAGACCAACAACTCAAGAGATTTAATGAAATATTTGAACTGTTTTTAATTGACTTTAAGCAGGATAGGATGAGTAAATCCTTTCCTTGCCCACCATTCCACGATAGATAACAAATCTATTTAAATATTTCAACATTTTGCTGGGCAATGAAACCATTTGCCCACCCTACCTGACTGAACCCGATACATTCGGCACGCTTTAACTTGAACCTTATGCAGCAAGAATGGAGAGTTTTCAGTGAACATTGAAGAGCCGATTCCTTTACTTGAGGACATTCTCAAAGACTGGAAGGAAATCATCGGAACGGAATATCAAGGGTATAAAAACCATGTCTATAGAATGGTTCATTTTTGCCTCGCGCTTAAAGACTGCAATAAAGAGGAACGAGAGAAGATTATTATTGCTGGTGCTTTTCACGACATTGGAATATGGGTAGAAGATACAGTTGATTACATACCGCCATCCATACCTCCGGCCATGTCGTACTTAAAAAACAGAAATCTTGAAGCTTGGTCAAATGAAATTGAACTCATGATCACCGAGCATCACAAGATCAGAGAGTACAAGGATGAATCGTATCCGCTTGTTGAACTTTTCAGAAAGGCAGATTTGGTTGACTTTTCATTCGGTTTATTCAAGTTTGGCATCCCTAAATCAGATATAAAAGCTGTCAAAGCTAAATTTCCAAATTCTGGCTTCCATAAAAACCTTGGAAAAAGAGCGGCAAAATGGTTTATAAAGCATCCATTAAAGCCCGCGCCTATGATGAAGTGGTAGCCGGGTAGGCAAATCCTTTCCTTGCCACCATTGGCCCAAACCTGACAGGTTTTGAAAACCTGTCAGGTTTTTATTGACACCGGTGTAGGAACCTGAAAAATGAGGTAACCCATTTTGGATTATCTCAGCTAAAATTAACGCTTGTTTCTCATCGCGCCGGCTTTTGATTTTTTCTCGATTGGTTTGATGAGATAACCACATTTTATGGATAACAAAAGCCCTCGGATCAGGCACAACCATTGGCGCTGGAAAACCATCTTCACCAATAATAATCTGGGTTACTTTCGGGCTCGAAACAATCCAGCGTTGACTAGCAATCGGGCTCGCAACCAAATCATTTTCATCACCAATAGTATCAGCCTCAAATTTCCAAGGTGGTTTGGGTTCTGGTTTGATTAAATCAATGAGAAAACCTTGATTATTACTCGCTCGATACAGGGATTCTAAACGTTCATAAGAATAATCAACCTGCTTTAAGATATGCAAAATACCAGAATTTTCATCAGCCATTAATTTCAATTTGGTTCTTGCATCCCATAAAATATCCAAGTCATTTGTAGCCAGCATATCTGACTGTAAATGTATTCCGGCCAACATCTCATAAGCATATAGGGCATTGGTTCCAACAACTATCACATTATTGCCTAACAATCTATGTTTTTCAAGCAAACGCAGAATTTCGGCCACCTGTTTAGGTACTCGATTGAGTTTTAATAATTTAGCATACTTAGCGCCCAACAATAATTCTGCTTTTAAAGATTCCAAACGTTCTTTATTGCGTTGCTTGCCCGCATGAAATTGCTCATAAATGATCTCCGTTTCGGCGGAACGAACCCCCAAACTTCTCCCGTATCCTTTATCTCCTCTCCCATGAAACAGATATTCCTTACCATTTGATTTTTTCCAGCGCATTGAGCCTTGGTAATGCAAACTGTGTCGATAGGTTTCCTGATAGGTTTCATAAACTTGAGCCAAGTTGATAAACACTCGCCGCTGTTCTAAAGATAACTCATTCATAATATTAGTTTTTTCCTTTTTTTTTAGAGGGGAGTCATAATAAAGGAAAAACGCTTTTAAAACAAGCAGTAAGAAGTAATCGGGTGCCATTAAATTAAAAGTGATGTTTTGTTGTCTTGTAGGGTGGGTAGGTGCGCTCTTTAACGAATTAAGGTATTGATTCCAAAGGAATTTATTTTAAGATAACGAAATAAGGATTATGACGCATGCGTTAGCAGTTGGCAATTGCTAGGGTGTGAAGCCGTCAGACAATGTACCTACATCTGCTAGTCACAGAGTGGATGAGAGGGCTAATCCTGTTGCACATGATGACGTACAGAAATCGATTCAACCATCGTTACCTACAACAAGCGGAAGTGGCTTATACGCTTAGAGCTAAAAAAGTGAAGTAGCGGGTTCTTGGCGTCATCCCTGACAAGAACGTTATCCCAGAGACGACGAAGTGGATAATCGGCATCTAAATGCGACTAGATACGTACCTTAATTTGGAACTGAGGAACTCCTAAGCGACTTTACCTTTTTTGTTTTAAAGGACACGAAAATGCCAGTGTGTCGAAAGGAGGGCGGAGGCCACGTAGTAGCCAAATGCCAAATTGTAATGATATGGACAAGGTGAAGGATGGCCAGGGGAGATAGTTAATAAACCGATAAAAGGTCTGTTTTTTTTAACAGTGAGTAGATGCGCTTAAACGCAACAATATTTCACGCTCAAGTTCGCTCCGCGAACTTGAGCGTGAAATTGAGATTTATCTCAACCTTTGAAAGAAAACCTATCGAACTGGAAAGCCGTGTGCGGTGAAAGTCGCACGCACGGTTTGGAGGGGGGGAAAGGCTGTAAAGCCCTACCTATCCCTACAGCTTCGCTGCACCCACCATTTGCGACTCAATCGGGCAGAAGCAAAATATGAAACGAAAATCGGGCAGAAGCAAAATCAATTTGGTTTGAAAATCAGGCAGAAGCAAAATCAATTTTGTTCTTAAATCTATCCGCTATATAACCTATCCTATCTATGATGCCGGAAACATCACTGATATAACAACCTTTTCTATCGGCAGTCAATACCGAATTTTCCAGTAAATAAAACTCCCACTCAACACCGTCTGTTATGATGCCGTACACCTTGCTTTGTTCAAATACTTTTAGCGTCGCGTACATTTCAGCCAGACATTGACCGATACCTTTGCCTATTTGTGCCGGTTTCACTTCAACAATTGATATGATAGGGGTTACAAATTTATAAGCATGTAAACTCAAAGCGCAATCATACTTACCGTTTAACTGATGCGGTAAATCTGGTGTTATTGAAAGTTCAAGATTAATCGGTGGCTCGAAAAAAGCACCCACATCTTTTACGACGCAAGTATTTAATAATACCGGCGTTATCAAAAGGTGACTTCTTGTAGCTTCATTAGTGTCCTCATTTAAGGCAAAACGAGACTTGATTTCATCGACAGCTTTTTGAGTTTCAGGGTACGCTTTGTGACTTGGTTTTAAGTTTTCAAACAAGTTGCCCCTAGCCGTTTGCACTTTAAAAATTTTTTCTAACTGATCAGTTGAGTATCCTTTATATTCACTAAAAGACATTGCAAAAACCTCCAAAGTTAAAAAGAAATATGCCCTTGACAAAATCTATTATATCATCAGGTAATCAAATTAAGACTGCAAATCCTAAACTCATGCATTTTGGTGGGCAACACCAAAGCCCACCCTACGTTTGATAATGACGGCATGATTTCTTGTCGGGTGGGTAATGTCTTTTTATTGCCCACTATTCTAATTGTAAGGCATTTTGGCTAATGCTCTTACCACCTATCAGTTTGCAAATTAGCTCAAAAAAATTCTCTGTGGTACTCTGTGTTACTCTGTATTCTCTGTGTTGAAAAAAAGTATCAGGCAAAACTGATAGGTGCTAAGGGCTAATGCTCTTTCATAATGACAATTAACAACGTGGTACCATCGGGTTGCTCAATTTGTTGAATATCGACAAACTCAGTGCGTTCAGGCAAAGTTTGCGTTGCTAATGTCTTTTGCACGGTTGGGAGATTGATTACGATACTTTTTATTAAATCATAAACCGTATTAGTCGTTACCCCTATCGCAATACCACAGAGCAAAGTGAGTGCCTTAGCCGCAGAAGAGTCAAAATCCACCGCTGCACTATCCGTTTGTGCCTCAGCCACCGTTTTATAATCCGCCGAATCATTCCAAGCCGCCACAAAATCAGCGGGATTAATTTCTAAGCGTGGATCAAATCTAATTTGATAATCACTCATAATAGATCATAACCGTTGAGAGTACGTGGTTGGGATTTAATAATAATTGATTATAACGAATTTTTGGGAACCCATAAATGAAAGCGCGATAACAAAGGTTCGCCCCTACAAGATTTTGCGTAGGGCGAGTGTTCGCCTTCCCCAAAATCCGTTATAATCAGAAAAAGTGTTAATCGTGATTTCAATTTTTTATGGATTACTATTTACCAATTACTGAATCATCAACTTGGTATGCGGGAACCTAAAAAAGGCGCATTCCCAAAAAAAGGGTCATTCTCAATCAATCGGGCCTTCGCAAAATAAATTTTGCACTCCAATGGCACCGAAACAAAATAAATTTTGCACTCCAATCGCAAAATAAATTTTGCACTCCAATGGCACCGAAGCAAAATAAATTTTGCACTCCAATGGCACCTTCGCAAAATAAATTTTGCACTCCAATGGCACCGAAGCAAAATAAATTTTGTACTCCAATGCCTTCGCAAAATAAATTTTGTACGAAAATCGGGCCTTCGCATAAATTTTTAACGAAAATCGGGCCTTCGCAAAATAAATTCAGTTTAATTTTAACAAACAGGGTATTTTTGAGAAAAAAACGGGTTGGTTATTCTCAGATTTTTTACAGGATCAACTCGGCGTATCATTGATTATCAAAGTGACGGAAGATTTAAAACAAGGCATGACTCGGACGAAAGAATGCCGTCTTTCATTTGCTGGGCATAATATCAGAATGGTGTTCGATAATGAAAAAAAAGCCCTCTCTTTCAAAGTCAATGCTAAAGTCGATTACGTTTCATGGATAACTCAATAAAACATAACAATCCAGCTAACCTCCTTCGTTGACTCATTTTAACGTTAGGGCAGTAAAACAAAAATTCTAAAAGAGGTTATAAAGTGGTCAATTCAGAAGATTTATACATTATGGGTATAAACGAATTTAATGAGGATTTATTT
Organism: Candidatus Parabeggiatoa sp. nov. 3; assembly: GCA_003645185.1. Classification (GTDB taxonomy): domain Bacteria; phylum Pseudomonadota; class Gammaproteobacteria; order Beggiatoales; family Beggiatoaceae; genus Parabeggiatoa. The sequence continues at coordinate 2,446 of QNEL01000109.1, read as the reverse complement.
AGAATGGGTAATGCGTCTTCACCTTCATTCTCTGAAGCTAGGGGGTTGAAAGACTGTTTGGTTGTACTCATTGACGGAATTCAAATTGTACGTGCGAACCGAAACGGATTTTCTGCATTTAACTCAATAACTTCAGTAATGAAGAGAAAGGGAAAAAACGTATGGAAAATAAAGAAAGGAACCACCTTGGAAGATATAATAATAGTAAAAGACACAAGGCTGGGGCATGAGGGACATTATATGCTCGTTCCATCAAAAGATATGCCATTCAAAAAATATCTTGGCATACTAGAAGAGTTTGGTCTTGACAAATCCAAATGTGTAAAATTAACTCCAACGGAGATTGCAAATGGTTGACCCTACAAATTTCAAAGCAACGGTTTCGGAATGGCGTTTGGTTCTTAATGCGTTGAAAAGCTATAAGAGTCTTTTTGAATCAAAAGTAGATGCGATAGAAGATGAAGATTTACAAAATGAAATGTATGATGATCTGGAAAGACTGGAAAGACTCATTCCAGATTTTCAGGCCCAATTCGATAATAAGTATAATATAGATGCTGTCAAAATCATCAAAGACTGTGGTGTTGATAATGACATTACCATCAAAAAGGACATTACAAGTTTGGGCATGATTTGATTTCTTGTAGGGTGGGTAATGTTTTTTTATTGTCCACCATTATTATTGCAAGGCATTTTGGTGGGCAACAAAAACACGTTACCCACCCTACAAGAATGGTGGGCAACAAAAACACGTTACCCACCCTACATAGAAGAGGCCAAAATTTATTGATTTTGATTGACGTTAGCTCGGCAAACACCGTTTTGATAACGGCCTACTGTGCGTACTATATCAGCAGACTTCGGTTCAACACGCTTGCCCGCTAATTCACTGGCTATCACTCGGCTTATGAGCTGATCTAAGCGTGTCACTAGGTAACAGGCAATTTTTGGCTCGCTATGTGAGGAGCCGACACCGGAATCATCTGTCAAAAACAAATAACGGGCCTGGGTTAACACGGCCGCTGAACGCATCATGTATTCGGCTGTATCGGCTACGCCACTGGCGGCCAGTGAATAAACACGTAATCCTTTGTCGCGTGCTAGGCGAACTTGATCTAACATCGGGGCTAAATGCTCATCGTGCGGTGGCGCATCGGCTATCAAAAACACTAACCGTGCGGTGTTGTTATCGTGCCATTGCGCTTCGACTGCGGCCGCTAATGCTTGTTCCATCGCTTCTGGATAGTCTCCACCACCATTCGCTCGCTGTTGGTTTAATTGAATTTGCATCTCATTTAACGATTCTGTGAAGTCGAGATCTCTCACCACGTAAGCGTCGCCTTCATCGCGGTAAAGAATGAGCCCAAAACGCATAAAGACTTGGGGATGATAGTCATTTACGGCACTGATAATATCTCGCAACTCTGTGGTGATATAACGCAATTCGTCAGACATGCTGCCCGTGGTGTCGATGACAAACATGATGTCTAACGCTTTCGGGCGCTTAGAAACAACATGGGGGAGTGTGATCGTTACGGTGCGATCTTGATCCATCTGTTGCAAGTCTAAGCTGGTTTTAAAAGCGGTGCTGGGTGAACTCAATTCATCGTCGGGTGGTGTGATTTCCAGATCAAGCTTTTTGGAAAGGTTCACCTTATCAAACTGAGGAAAGAGGTAGAATCGACCATCGGTGCCAGCAAAAGTATCGAGCCGAGTTGTTCCTGCGGAACTGATACGCACACGAGCGTTGCTGAGTCCTTGATCGACTGCATCTAAAAGCTGTAACGTCACCCTATCCGAGACATCAATTGAGGGCAGTATTTGATAACGATCTGCTTGAACGGCCCTATCAAGATAGCCTTGAAAAGCGGCCAAATTGAGATTGTCGTCAATATCGCCGGCTGTCAAAATACCCGATTGCACTGGAATGTCTTTTCTCTCTTCAGGCGGTGGTGGTGAAGGCCAGATACCTACGCTGTCATCATAATCGCCACCATCAGCGGTTACAGAGCCGGATTCGTCGTCATCATAACCGCCAAAAGCGTCAGCTTCGCCGGCTTCACCACTGTAAGCTTCGCCGCCATCAGCTTCTACAGCCGGGCCACCGTAAGCATCGCTAGCAGCTCCGCCTCCCGTACTGGTGTCTGCCTTGCCTGGGGCACTCGGTGGTGCGCTCGCTGTGGTAGGCGATGAGGGTTTTGGTTTTGCGCTCGCCGGTTCTTCAGCAAAAGCGGCTCCCTCGCCGGTATCGGAGTATGCAGCATCGCCAGACGACGACTCTTCATACCGATCAGAAGGCGAATAATCATCACCCCCTGCTTTGAGTACGACTTCTGCCTTGGCGTTGGCTATCCAATTGCCTGGTTGAGCGACATTTTGACCCACTTTGCATAAGGTCAAATACCATTTGTAAGGCCCTAGGTACAGATCGCGAGGCACGGGGAGG
>QNEL01000108.1 GCA_003645185.1 Candidatus Parabeggiatoa sp. nov. 3 | reverse complement strand
CGTTCTTAAATATTCGGACAATTTCTCTACTGTCGAATTATCATAGAGTTGAGTGACCTTCATATTGATTTGAAAAGCCTCATTTAGCTTCTTGACCAATTCAACACCAAGGATGGAGTCTACTCCTAAATCGGACAATGACTTCTTGTCATCGATTTCCGAGGAATCTAGGCAAAGCACTTCGGCTAACTGGAACTTGACAGTTTTTTTAATCTGATGTTTTGAAGTTGCCACGTCCACAAAGGATTTTTGTGGGATTGAAGTTTCCACGATTTCTTGTTCAGGGCTAGAATGAAGCTCAACCGCTTGGTACTCAGCCAAACCGGTTGGCTTTTTCAAAACTAACTTTGGTCTTTTCGGCTTGTCATCCGCAGCCGGTAGTGGAGTAGTAGACATGTTTGGTCCTTTCGGCTTAGCATCCGCAGCCGGTAGTGGAGTAGTAGACATTACCTCAATGGGTGTATTAATTTTCTGAGCGTCTGTTGCCTGACGAGATGAATGAAGTTCAACCGCTTGGTACTCAGCCAAACGGGTTGGCTTTTTCAAAACTAACTTTGATCTTTTCGGCTTGTCATCCGCAGCCGGTAGTGGAGTAGACATGGCTTCAATGGGCGTATTAATTCCATGAGCTTTTGTTACATGACGAGATTGATAGCTGATTATGGTTGATTTCTCTAATCTTTCATGGTGCTGTTGAGACAAATCAAACCAACATCTTCTCCTTTCAAATGGATAAGTTGGCAGAGAAATACGTTGCGGCTTGTGGTTCGGATAGAGTAATTGCCAATCAATGTCTATCCCAGAAACCCACAATTGTGCCAATTTTGTCAGTTTTTTATTCTTGACAATGCTTTTGACAAAATCTTTTCCTTCTTCTCCTTCAATCAGGAACTCTGATTGGGCGAGGCGTATCGATACATTACCACGATAAAAATCATCTATCTCAGTTTGTCCTTGAACATATTGGCTTAATTTATCTTTTAAGTCACCAACACTCGAAACCACCATCGCTAACCGCTCTTCCATAGCTTCGCGACCCATTTGCAACGTGTATGCCAACGAAGCCAGAGATAAATTGGTTTTTGGGTTTTTCAAAGCGGGAATCGAACCCGCTTGATCTTGGGAGTTGTCACACAAGTATTGTGCCACCGCAGCCAAGGAGGGATATTCAGATAAAAGGGCTGGTGTTATCGAAACGAAATACTTGTCATTGAGTTGATGGCTTAACTCAGTCAAGCTCACCGTATCAAAACCATATTCACTAAAGGCCTCATCTAAATCAATATCCAAGTCACTGACGTTTAGAATTACACTTGCGATTTTTAATAAGTCTGATTGGATTTGCCTAAATAAATCGACTTCATCAACAGTTGTCTCGACATCACCGATTATGTCAAAGGCTAACACCGGATTTAAGAAATCTATTATTTTATGGATATAGGCATGAAGCCGTTCTTCATTTTTAGCTGACAAAACAATGAGTTGGAATTCTTGGTTGGCAATCTCGGCCTTTGCTAAGGGTGGCTCGTATTCCTCCAGTATCAAGTGTGCATTAGCACCGCCAGCACCAAAGGAACTGATACCCGCTCGTCTGGGATAGCGTCTTTCTTCGCCATTCTCTTTGATAACCGGTTGTTTCCATTCGGCTAAGGTCTGCTGAACATAAAAAGGTGACTCTTTGAAGTTGATATGGGGATTTAAACGCTCGGAATGGAGCGAGGGTACCAATTGCCGGTGCTTCATAGAGAGTAGCACTTTCGTTAAGCCAGCAATGCCGGCCGCCGATTCCAAATGCCCAATATTGGATTTCACCGAACCTATCGAACAATATTGCGTCTCCCTTGTGTGCGCTTGATAGGCTTTCATCAGTCCGCTTATCTCAATCGGATCGCCTAGTGAGGTGCCGGTGCCATGGGCTTCGACATAACTGATGGTTCTTGGATCTATTTTGGCATTTTTAAGGGCCGCTTTGATCAGTTCCGCTTGTGCATTTGGATTTGGCACTGTATAACCACTGGTTTTGCCACCCGCATTAATGGAAGAACCTTTGATAACCGCATAAATGGTATCTCCATTTTCGATGGCTCGGTTAAGTGGTTTGAGCAGAACAGCACCCACACCTTCTCCATCTATAAAGCCGTCAGCACCTTCGCCAAAGCTTTTACACTGATCATCGCTCGCCAGCATATTCATTAAGCAGAGTCGATAATAATGCATGGGATGAAGAATCAGGTTAACCCCGCCAGCAATGGCTATTTGACATTCCCCTTTTTTGAGGCTGTCACAAGCTAAATGAATCGCGGTTAACGAGGAAGAACAGGCCGTGTCTATCGCTAAACTGGGCCCGGTTAAATTAAAATAATAAGATACCCGATTTGCAATTGACCAGAATGCAGAATATGTCGGCGTGATTTGCCCTTTGGCAGTGGCTTCAGCCCCTAGCCACTCATAACCATTATTCATCACGCCCACAAAAGTACCGACTTGGTGATTGAGTTGAACGAGCGTTTGTCTGGTATATCCCGCGTCTTCAAACAAGGCCCAAACGGTTTCTAAAAATAACCGCTCTTGCGGATCCATAATTTTGGCTTCTCGCGGCGAGATGTTAAAAAATAACGGATCAAATTTGTCGACATCCGCTATAAATCCGCCCCATTTACTGTAGCTCTGACCGATTTGTGTTTGGGTGGCATTTTCATCATAATATTCTTGCCAGTTCCAGCGATCTGGTGGGATTTCACTGATACCATTTTGGCCGTTTTTCAAATTATCCCAAAAATCCTCCAACGTATTGGCCTGCGGATAACGACCAGTGACACCAATAATGGCTATTTCTCTGTCAGACACTTGGTTTTTTAATTTTTCAATCAGTTGTACTAAAAATTTTCGTTTATTGTCCATCTGTTTTTACCTGAGTTCTTTATTACTCGGAGTACAAGTATTTCTCTCTGAGTCCACAAAATTATTTGCTTAATAAACTATTGATTATAGCATCGACATCAGCATCAGATAATTGGGACACTACATCACTCATCTCATCGCTGGCTTTTTGGTGAGAAAGCGGTGCCTCTTTTTCCAACTCCCCTTTTTTCAGGTTTTCAACGGAAACTGACGGTAACGGCGTGGGTGGTGTTTCGGTTGTCACTTCTGATGACGGCAATGGATGAAACAGGTTTTCCGTCATGAGGTTATCAGCGGGCGGTGGGAATAGCTTACTTAACCGTTCTTGATGTTCTGACAGAAAATAGTCCGTCAATTGTTCAATTGTATTATGTTCAAAGAGCAAGGTTGTCGGCAGTTGACCAAAGTCTTGTTCAAATTGTTTATTGATATCCAAAACCACCACTGAATCGATGCCATACTTTTCAAACGTTGCCTTGTTATCCAGTTTGTTTTTCTTGATCTTGAGTACTTTTGAAAACTGGGATTTCACGTAGTCCAAGGTTTTTTCTTGCCAGTGTTGCTTTGGAAACGGTTCACTTGTTGGAAACGGGAAATTCTGCGGTTTGGTAACGATATCAACTCCCCTGTTTTGAACGTTTTCTAACGGCTCTTTAATGGCAAAAGCAGGGGGGTCGGGCAAGCGGTTCTCCGAATAGGGTTCAATTATCACATTGTCATCATTTTCCCTGACGAAAATACCCGGTTCTAAGTCATCCTCTGGGTGTGAAGAATGAAAATGTGGCCGCTCAATGCCAATTTTTTCCAGAACATGAGCCTCGGCCTTGAGGGGCATGATTTGAGTGACATCATGGGCCAAAATTCTGGTGACTGCTTCCATTCCTTCATGAGGTTCAATAGACAGGATTCCCTGTGCCGCAAAACGGTGACGCTGTTCGTCGGTGGCAGCAACCCCCACACTACCCCAATAACCCCAATTAATGGTCTTCACCGAATAGATGTGATGTTGGTTAAGCGCGTGTGCAAAAGCATCCTTAAAAGTACAACCGGCTGCATAATTACTCTGTCCAGCGTTACCGACAAAAGATTGGGCCGACGAGAAAAACATCATAAAGTCTAGTGGCTCGTTTTGCAAAACTTTATGTAACACCACACTGCCTTGGACTTTGGGGGCTAAGGACACCCGGAAAGTGTCTTCATCCATATTATTTATGGTTTTAGAGCTTAACACAATGGCTGAGTGAATCACCCCATTGATTTGACCAAATTGAGATTTCGCCTGTTCGATGGTGGTTTGCATACTCGACAAATCAGTGGCATCCGCCCGGAGATAAAGTACCTGCCCCCCTTGAGCCTCAATCTGTGAAAGAGTATTCAGTTGTGTGGCAGACAGTTCACGCCGTCCTAATAATATCAGCCGAGCTTGGACCGTTTTTGCCAGATGGAGACTCAATTCCAATCCGAGACCACCTGCGCCCCCTAAAATCAAATAAACGCCTTGGTGTTTAAAGGGCGTTTGCTGTACTGCCGGCAGTTTAATCGCTTCAATATTGCGGACATAGCGTTTACCCTCACGGAAAGCGATTTCTTCCCATTTGAGTTCAGATTCAAGCAACAAGGGAGCCACTAATGCCCTCAGTTCGTATTGAGTCGTGTTAGCTTTGATATCCTTGAGGCTCATATCAATACAACGCACTGTGAGTTGGGAATACTCGTTAGCTATCACTTTACTTAAACCATACAAACCCGCAGCAAAAGGTTGAATCTCTTCTTGTGAAGTGATGCCAAACACATCGGTGGTGATCACATTCAGTTGTAAAGGTTGTTGGGTTAACCCTTGATGACTCAACGCTTTTATCAGTCTAAACAGCGAGAGTACCCCACGTTCTTGGCTTTGTTCTAAAGCTTCTAAATTGTCTATCTCAATGGCTTGTGACTGGATGCCCCCTAAATAATAAATGATATTGAGGCGTTCCCATGACTCAAAACAGCGTTGCAAAGCCAATGTATCACTGGTGCTGATTTCCCAATGATGTTCGCCAAGTTGTTGATTTGTCGTACCTAATTGGATGAATCGTATTTCATCTTGATGATGGCAAGCCGCTAATGCTTTTTCTAAGCCCAAACTTGCCGATGGATAAACGATAAGTATCGTTTGACTCACTGTACTCGTTTCCGCCTTAACGGTTGACAGTGGCGTAAGCACACTCTGTTCCCAACGTGGGATATAAAATAAATGCTCAAGAGGATCAGGTAAGGCTCTTAATGAGACATCACGGCATTTAATACAGACTAAACCGGTTTCATCTAATATAGCGACTTGAAAACGTTGTGAACCGTGAGCGATCACATAAGCATAGCTGTTAGCAGATAGCGGTTGTAGAATCTCCACGGCTTCGATGGCAAAAGGTAATAGGGGCTGCCCTTTCGATGTATTCAAGTCGGTGCCAATACCCGCTATGGTTTGCAAGGCACCATCCATCAGTGTGGGATGAAGCGTATAATGTTGTCGTTCATGTTCAAGGGCTTCAGGTAGTTCGATCCGGCTCAAAGCCTCTTTGGCATTGCCCCACACTTCGCTAACACCCTGAAAATAGGCACCGTATTGAATATCATTGTCTTGAAAACGATTATAAAATGTTTCTTTTTCAATGTGATGAACACATCTTGCTTTAATTTCTTCTATAGAGACACGTTGTTCTGGCACTATTGGAGCAGGATGAATTTCCCCGGTGGCATGAGTGAGAATACCGGTGTTCTCACGACTTTGAATTTGATAAGTCAGTTGCTCTGAGTTTTCTTGGATAACAATTTGTACTTCTTTGGTATCAAAAAGCACCACTAACGGTTGCCGCCAAATCACGCGGGTTAACTTTAAGTTCGTGTTTTCTGTCACGAGGGTGCCAGCCACATAAGCCATTTCTAAATAGCCAACGCCTGGCAGGATGGGCTGATGGCGAACTTGATGATCCTTAACAATCCAATCCGTCTTATTTAAAGTTTTTTGGAAAACGACACCTTGATTTAAGCTGAGTTTAGGCACTATCCGATCACACAAGGGGTGTAGACTCGGCATTTTTCCAGAAGAAGCCCATTTTTGTGGAGAGGTGAGCGAAAACCAATATCGCTCCCTAGCAAAGGGATAAGTAGGTAGCGAAATACGCTGCGGTTTGGAATTAGGATAAAGCAATTGCCAATCTATGTCTATCCCGGCAACCCACAGTTGGGCCAATTTGCTCAGTTTTCTCCGTTTGATAATGCTTTTGATAAAATCTTGCCCTTCTTCTCCTTCAATCAATAACTCCGATTGAGTTTGGTGAGTATTGACATTGCCACGATAAACCTTCTCTATTTCAGTGTTCCCTTGACTATATTGTGTTAATTTTTCGTTCAACTCATCAAAGCTAGAAACTAACATCGCCAATCGCTCTTCCATCGCTTCGCGGCCCACTTGTAAGGTGTAGGCCATGTCAGTCATAGACAAATTGGGGTTTAAGCAATCTATTATCTTATTAATGTAGACATGGAGCCTCTCCGCATTTTTGGCTGACAAAATAATGATTTGGGGTTGTTGAGCAACACTTTTGATTTTCTTGACGGGTGGCTGGTATTCTTCCACTATCAAGTGGGCATTGGCACCGCCGGCGCCAAACGCACTAATAGCAGCTCGTCTAGGATAACGTTTTTCGGTGCCATTCTCTTTGATAATCGGGGCTTGCCACTCCGTTAAGGTTTGTTGAACATAAAACGGTGACGCGGTAAAGTTGATATTGGGGTTTAAACGCTCGGAATGTAACGAAGGTACTAACTGTTTATACTTCATTTGTAACAGCACTTTCGTTAAGCCAGCAATGCCTGCCGCTGATTCGAGATGCCCAATATTGGATTTCACCGAACCGATTGAACAATATTGTGTATCGCTTGTCTTGGCTTGATAACTTTTTATCAGGCCAGTGATCTCAATCGGATCGCCTAATGGTGTCCCGGTGCCATGCGCCTCGACATAACTAATGGTTCTTGGATCAATTTTGCTCTGTTTGAGGACAGTCGCTATCAGTTGTGCCTGAGCATTGGGGTTAGGTACCGTATAACCATTGGTTTTGCCCCCGTGATTGATAGAACTACCTTTAATCACTGCATAAATATGATCGCCATCGGCTCTGGCTTGCGCTAGTGGTTTGAGTAATACTGCGCCCACCCCTTCACCGGGCACATAGCCATCCCCGCCTTCACCAAAACTGCGGCAGCGTCCATCACTGGAGACAAACATTCTCTGACTTAAAAGGAGATATTTTTTAGGATGTATTGAGACATTAACACCGCCAGCAATGGCGAGTTTACTTTCTCCGCGCTTTAGACTTTCACACGCAAGATGGATAGTCGTCAGTGAAGAAGAACACATGGTATCTAACGCCAAGCTTGGCCCTGTAAAATTAAAAGAGTAGGAAACGCGGTTAGCAATGGAGGCATAAGAAGAATCAGGAGCAATCATCGGATGACCTTTGAGCATTTCTTCTGCCCAAAACATTTGATATTCGCCCCACATCACACCCACGAAAACACCTACCTGTTTTTGCCATAACTGTGTTTTAGTATAACCGGCATCTTCTAACGTGTGCCACACCGTTTCTAAAAATAGACGCTCTTGCGGATCGGTTATTTCGGCTTCTCGGGAAGACATATTGAAAAACAACGGATCAAATTTATCCACGTCATCAATAAAGCCACCCCATTTATTATAAATTTTATCGGCCTTTTTCTCTGGATCATAATAGAGATTATAATCCCATCTTGTCGGTGGAATTTCGGTAATGCAATCTTTCCCTTGGGTTAAATTATCCCAAAATGCGGTCAAATCGTTAGCTTGCGGATAGCGTCCACTGACACCTATAATAGCGATGTCTTCGGAAATCAGGTCAGGTTGTCCGGGCGGGACGGGGTTTGCAACCCCGTCCACAAGTTTTTTATGTTGGGGGGCTATAGCGCGAGTGCTTAAACTCTCTATTTCAGAATCCTCCGTGACTTTTAAATCGTGGGATTCCGTTGTTTGCGCTTTGGTTAAGCCGAGTTTTTCAATCAGTGTTTCTTGGTGGTGTTGAATAAAATAACCCGCGAGTTCTTGGAGGGTTTGATATTCAAAAAGTAAGGTTTTTGAGAGTTCTCCAAAATCATTTTCTAATTGGCGAGTCAAACTCATCACCATCACAGAATCGATGCCGTACTTTTCCAAAGGTTCATGGGCCTGGATAGCACTCGTGGTGAGTTTGGTTTCTTTGGATAATATCTCCTTTAAATACTGTTCGGTTTGCTCTAGTAACTGCGCTTGTTCTGGTTCACCGAATGCTTTCTGGTGAGGTTTTTCCACATGGTAGGACACGGTTGCCGCATTATTAACCACGCTCTTTATCTTGTCCGCAAATCCTTCTGCTACCATCATTTGTGGGGTGGGCCAATGGAAACTGGTTTCAAAAGCCAAAATACCCGTTTCCGTGCTTAATGGCATCAGACCCATCACTTGTTTCAACCAAGCGAGAGCAAAGTCATCAACTTGCATACCGCCGTCCTGCCAAAGGGGCCAGTTAATGGAAAGCGTTTTACCAAAGCGTTTTTGAGCGGTCCTTTGTTCGGAACGCCATGCGGCAAAGTTATCCATAAAACCATTGGCATAAGCATAATCGCACTGGCCCATATTACCCATCACTGCTGCCACAGAGGAAAACAGCATGAAGAAATCCAATGGATCGTTTTGGGTGAACTCATCTAAATAAACTGTGCCATAGACTTTTGGTGCCAAAACCGCTGCTATTTCATCAGAGGTTTTCTTGAGAACCAAAGCATCTTTAATCACACCCGCACTGTGAATAACGCCATTGATTTCATTAAAATGGGATTTGGTTTGAGCAATGAGGGTACCTACATCGTCGCGTTTGGAAACATCAGCTTGTAGATAGATAACTTCCGCACCAAAAGTATTAAGTGATTGAATTTTATCTGTTTGTTCATCAGTTAATTCAGATCGACCGGTCAACACGAGCTTGGCTTTAAAGTTTTTGGCTAAATATTCGGCAAAAATCAGTCCTAAACCCCCGGCACCTCCCGTTATCAGATAGACTCCGTTTTCTTTTAATTTGTTCGTTATTTCCGCATCAACCGTAGCTGCCTCGTCAAATTCTTGCAGACGTTTGACCCAACGTTGATTGTCGTCATAACGAATCTCAACACCATCGCTCATTTGAAAATCGGTCAAAACGATATCCATTACCTTGTCTAAGGTTGACACCGCGATGGTTTTGTAACTTAACTTGGGATTTTCTAGGCGAATGGTTTTAGCAAACCCGCTTAAGGCTGCGTACTGGGGTTGCAGTGCCTCTGGCGTTTCTAAATATATGTATAGTAACTGAATCGGCTCAAGCGGCTTTTGTTCCAGTAAGGCTTGACTCAGGTGAAAAATCGAAAACAGGCTCACTTCTAGTTGAGCGTTCAATGCCATGGACTCACTGACAAACGAGGCTTGTGACCACAAATGAATGATGTTGCTTGGCAATCCATGTTGCTGGATCAAGGTAGCCAACAATTGACGATAGTCTGCCGGGTGTTGAGGACGAATAGAATAGGTGTCACGGCCTAACATTTGATAGCTTGCCCCGGGCATGACGAGAATGACTTCACTTTTAAGTCGTTCTTTGAAACTGGAGTGCCGAGTATCATCCGTATCAAAGAGCAGCACCGCGCCTGTGGGTATAAACTGCCCAGTTTGCTCTTGTCGTTTTGAGGTTTTCCACACGCTTTGATAGTATATTTTGACGGGCGTATCCGTCTGTCGTTTCAAGGCTCGAAATGACATATTTTTCAAGCGTACTGAAACGAACCCGGCTTCGTCCAGAATAGCAAGGTTAAATGTTTTGAGGGCTTCGTCCGTCGTCGGCGAATGTTCGGCTTGGCACACATAAGCATAACACGTTTCTGACAATGGCTTGACGAGTTCTACTTCATCCACTGCAAAGGGAAGATAAGGGGTACTGGAAGTGGCATCTCCCATCAAGCTTATCACCGTTTGCAAGGCACCATCCATTAATGATGGATGCAGAACAAAGTTTTCGTTTTTCAAGCTGGTCGCTAATTGAAGACGGGATAAGGCTTCGCTGTCATTGCGGTATAACGTTTGAATAGTTTGAAAGCTGGGGCCGTAGTTGAGGCCGGTGGTTTGAAATAATTGGTAGCATTTGGCACTGTCCCAAGTTTCAAAACAGCGGTTTTGGATCGCCTCAATGTCAAGCGTTTCAGAGACGGTCTTATTCTCATAATTCAATTGGCCCTGAACATGGACTTGCCTCTCCCCGTTGTCATCAATGGTACTGACCTCAAACTCAACCTCTCGCCTTTTTGGATAGAGGCTGATGTGAACCGGCACCGGCCGGTCAGATACGGTAATGGGCCTAGCCCAGACAATGTTGGCGAGTTTGTTAACCGAAGTTTTTCTATTAGCCAAATTCCCCGCTGCTAGAGCCATTTCTAAATAGACAACGGCCGGCAATACGTGTAGCGATCCCACTTGATGATCTTTTAAATAAAATTCTTCACCAAAAAAGACTTTCTTAAAACACTGTTCTTCCAACGTTGATTCATTGCTATCAAGCAAGGAATGAAGGTTAGCTATTTGGCCCTTCACATCTTCTACGATTTTGAAGCTTTTATCGGAGGTTGGTATCCAATACCGCTCCCTAGCAAAGGGATAAGTTGGCAGAGAAATACGCTGTGGCTTTTGGTTTCCATAGAGCAATTGCCAATTTATATTTACCCCAGATATCCACAGTTGCGCCAGTTTGGTGAGTTCCTTTTCTTCCATCGCGATTCTAAGAAATGCTTCTCCCGCTTTTCCGTCAATCAATAGATCAATTTGGGCTTTATTCTGCTTGACATTGCCGCGATAAAAATCATCTATCTCAGTTGAACCTTGAACATATTGGGTTAATTTTTCTTTTAAGTCATCAACACTGGATGCCACCATCGCCAAGCGTTCTGCCATGGCTTCGCGGCCCACTTGTAAAGTGTAAGCTAAATTGGCTAGAGATAAATTGGCTTGACGGTTTTTCGGGGTAGTACGACTCTCTTGAACTGGAGATTGAGAGTTGTCGCACAAGTATTGTGCCACCGCTGCCAAGGAGGAATATTCAGATAAAAGGGTTGGTGTCATTAAAACTTGATACTTGTCATTGAGCCAATGACTCAACGAAGTCAAATTCACCGTATCAAAACCCAGTTCACTGAACGTCTCATCTAAATCAATCTCTTTGTCACTGATCTTTAAAATTTCACTGGCGACTTTTAATAAGTCTGGTTGGATTTGTTGGCGAATATCGGTGTCATCAACCTCAACCGTTGTCCCGACACCACCAGTCATATCAAAGATCCGCGCCGGGTTTAAGAAGTCTGGGTTTAAGAAGTCTATTATCTTCTTGATATAGGCATGGAGCCGATCTTCATTTTTAGCTGACAAAACAATGAGTTGGGATTCTTGAACGGCAATATCGGCCCGGTACAAGGATGGCTTGTATTCCTCCAGTATCAAATGTGCATTGGCACCGCCGGCACCAAACGAACTAATACCCGCAATTTTGGGTTTTGATGGCTCTGAAATCCAATCAATTGTTTGATTAACGACATAAAAGGGAGTCTGTTCAAAATTAATATTGGGATTTTTAGCCTCGCTATGCAAGCTTTTCGGTATTTTATTATGAGCCATACACAACATGACCTTAATCAGGGCTGCGATCCCGGCGGCGGCTTCCAAATGACCTATATTGGATTTAACAGAGCCAATAGGGCAAGACTGATTTTTATTGCTTTCACCACGAAAAGCCTGACTGAGTCCTTCAATTTCAATGGGATCACCTAATGAAGTACCCGTGCCATGACATTCTACATAGCTAATTTGAGGTGCTGAAACTTTGGCACGTTCTAAAGCATTAGTAATTAGACGAGTCTGCGCTTTTGGATTGGGTACCGTAAATCCGGTTGCCTTACCGCCATGATTGGTTGATGAACCTCGAATTATCCCGTAAATATGATCACCATCCTGACGGGCTTGTTCCAGTGATTTAAGTAAAACGGCACCCACACCTTCACCCGGCACATATCCACTACCATCTTGACCAAAACTCCTACATTTTCCATCTTTAGACAAAAACTTGGCTTGCCCAAGATAAATATATTTACTGGGATGAATTGACAAGTTAATGCCACCGGCAATAGCCATGTCACACTCTCCTGTTAGGATGCTTTGGCATGCCAAGTGGACTGCCACAAGAGAAGATGAACATGCGGTATCAACTGCTAGACTTGGCCCGGTAAAATCCATGAAGTAAGAGACGCGATTGGCAATAAGCCAATAGAGTGAGCCGGGTCCCACATATTGGTTCTTCAAAAAACCTTCCTGATTACTTAATTGTGAATATTCATTCCACATGCTCCCCACATAAAGTCCAACGATTTTATCCTGGTATTGTTTCCGATCACCATAGCCTGCCTGTTCCATCGTCTCCCAAGTACATTCTAGGAATAAACGCTGTTGCGGATCCATTTGTTCCGCTTCTCGGGGAGAAATGTTAAAAAACAACGGATCAAATTTATCCACATTTTCAATAAATCCGCCCCATTTACCGTAAGTCTTATTGGGGGTATTCGGATCAACGTCAAAAAAGGATTGATGTTCCCACCGCCCGGCCGGAATTTCTTCAATACAATCCCGCCCGGCCAAAAGATTCTGCCAATAACTTTCAATATTGGGCGATTTTGGAAATCGTCCGTTCATCCCAATAATAGCAATCCTATATCCGGAATGGTCAGAGAGTGAGGGCTTAGGTTGCCTCTCTTGGTTAAGTATGAGCGGCGGAACTGGTTTTGAAACTTCTTGAAATCTTTCATTATCCAAGTTATTTTGAGTTTTTATTTCTTCATGGATAGATTGCGATTGGAGTATTTTTTCGTCAATTGGCAATCTATCATTTAAATAGTCTGCTAATTGACGAATGTTGGGATATTCAAAAAGCAATGTGGCTGGTAAACGACCGTATTTTTTGTCGAGTACAGCCATAATCTCTTGCAATACAATTGACTCAACTCCCATAGAAAAAAAGGATTCTTCGTCATCTAGGGTTGAAGGGGTAGTATCTATCTTTGAGGCAATTATGGCTGATAATTCCTTTTTTATTCGAGTAATTTGCGTGCCTTCTCTCTTAAAATTCGAGTGAATGGGATTGACTCGTTCCGCTTTTGTATCGTTCGCTTGGTTCGAGTGGTTTGCTAAATTCGATTCAAAAACCTGAGAATGCCCCGCGACGATACATTGACACAGCGTATTGCTGTTGAGAAGTTGAGTAAAGGCATTTAATCCGGTTTGGTTACTGATAACCCCTGCTTTTTTAGCAAAGGCTTCGATCACCGAAGAATTTTGTCCCATGCCACCTTCGGCCCAAAGCGTCCAATTAATACTCAAGCTTTTGCCCGGGTAATTATTGCGCGAGCGATAATGGATAAAACTATCCAAGAAACTATTGGCTGCGGCATAATCCACTTGCCCGATATTGCCGGTGATGGCCACAATGGAAGAAAAGACGACAAAAAAATCCAACGGCTCAGTTTGAGTCAATTGGTTGATAATCCATGTTCCTTGTACTTTCGGGGATAACACGCGCTGGAATGATTCCCAGTCTTTATTCAGTAATAGCTTATCCTCCAAAACCCCGCTGGCTTGGATAACACCATTAATCGCACCGTATTGACGTTTGATGTTAGTTATGACTTCTGTCATTTGGGTCATATTAGTCACATCGGCTTTTCGATATAAAATGTCACTGCCGGTGTTTTGCAGTTGGGTCATCCGTTGCTGTTGTTCTTCGCTTAATTCGGAGCGACCGATGAGAACTAAGCGAGCTCTGACTTGTTGGCTGATAAATGCGGCTATTTGGAATCCAATGCTGCCGAGGCCACCCATCAAAAGATAGACACCGTTGTTTTTTAACAATGGTATGTCTTGAATTTCCGCTAAAGACACCGGTTCAATGGCTTGGACATAGCGATCTTGATCGCGATAAGCTATCCTTGGTGAAGATACTTGAGAAATATTCTCATCTAGCAGTAAAGTGGCGCTGGGATTCTCTTGGGCAAAATCCACTATTTTAATGGTAAGCGATGGATTTTCCAGCATTACTGTTTGAGCTAAACCAAACAAGCTGCCATAACCATAACCTTCGCCCTTGTCTTGATCGGTAACGATAAGACTTTGGTTCGTTCCCACGAGCAGGTTGATCGTAGGCTTTCGTTCCAAAGTGCTTAAGGCTTTGGTTAAAAAGAATAAAGTTTGTACCCCAAGCTCGATCTGAGCTTGGAACTCAGATTCGTCAAAGGTGGAGAATGCCTCTGGGGTATAAGCCCATAAATAGTAAATATCATAACCTTCAATTGGGTGATTGACGTGTTGGCTAAATATTTCTTGAATAACTGTTACATAGTCCCGTTCTTGGGTGGCATTAATTTCAAATTTATCACTCTCTTGACGCGCAAAGGTGCTACCTTTGTTGATGACAAAAAACTTTTGATAGCGTTGTGTTATATCGATGATTGTGTGTGTTGCCAACGGGTTATCAATCATAAATACGATGGCATGGTGCTGAGATAAATCTCTTGTTTGAGGAGACAATGCCCGTTTAACCCAAGTGGGTTGATAAAAGTACACTTCATCGGATACCATTTTTTTAACCGTCATCTGGGGTAGACTGTTCACATTTTGATTCAAAAATTGAGTCGATACTTGCTTAAATACCATCCCTTGTATCTGCAAAATCCCTTCCCCCGCCGCATTATAGGCTCGCAACTGGGCGTAGAGATCACCACCCTTTTTTTGAATGTCTTGTTTATCAAAACAAACAAAGCAAGGATCCGTCATCTCTGATAATACATTGAAAGATTTAATGATATAGGGCACATGTAAGTTATCTTTTGGCGGTTGCCCAGCCAAGAAATATTCGACTATCAACACCGTTTGAAAGAATCCATCTAGCAATGCGGAATTTAATTGCGTTTTTGGTTCTTTTCCACGAGTGGACACCTTTAGTTCAAAGAGCCAGTTATCTTCATACTGCCAAATATTTTCAATGACTTGTAAGCCTTTACCATACTGGTAACCTAAGCGCGACAGCGACTCATAGATTTGCTCAGTCTTTTGAGGTTGTCCTAAAGTTATCGAAGATAAATCAAGCGACGGAAAGGATTTATTGGTTTTAGGCTCATATTCTGCCTCACATAATTCCTGAGTTTCTGTTTTTAAAATAAACCTCTTTTCAACGGGATGGATTTCCACCTCGATCTCAACTTCTGTTTCAATAATGGCCGGATTTTTAAAAACAACATTGTGTAAATTCACCGATTGATTCAGTGTCCTTTTTATGGCCCCCATACCCCATTCAATCATGTACGCACCCGGCATCATCGGTTTGCCGGTAATAATATGATCACGAATCATCGAATCTTGAGGGGACACGGTTCGCCGGTAATGCCATCTTTCCCCGATAAAACCTTCAAGGTTTGGCAACGCTTTACGGTTTGGCGCGGTATTGTCCCCTTGATGATTGGCTGTGATTACCTTGGCTGCCATTTCTGGATTCTCTTGACAATAAATATCTATCAATTCTTCTAATGGCATGGTACCTTTTAAAACTTTTACTAATAATTCATTTAAACGTGGCTCAGTTACCGACTTTGGTTGAGTCAACGCTTTTTCATCCGCTTTAGTCAACCAAAACGCTGAACGTTCAAAACCATAAGTCGGCAACGACACTTTATTAAAGGTACCATCCGGATAAAGGATATCCCATTTGATATCAACACCTTTCAACCATAACTTAAGTAAAGTGTCTTTAAAAGCGTTATCCGGTTTGTCTATGAGAGCTATCTTTATGTCAGAATTTGGTGTCGAGGGTTGATTTGATTGTCCAAATTCTAAAAACTGGCGATGTGGGATAGCAGGGACAGTGGGAGATGACACCATCGCTTTTTCAAACCACTGACTCAAATTGGCATTCCCTGGCAGATATTGACAGTGTTTGTTAAGAAATTGATAAGGTTTGCTGGCGTTCAGGTGCTCTTGTCGCTTATTGAGCAGCGTGGCTATGCCGGTTATGTCTGGTATTTCACCCCCCATGAAGAGTTCTACCACCGTTTCTTTTGGCATGACACCATCAATGACTAAATCCAATAATTCCTGAAATTTTTTTTCTTTTATCCGCTTGGTTCGGGTTAAGTCCCATTTTTGGTCCAGTTGGCGCAAAGAACTTTTGATAATCAGCATTAACAAAACTTGTTCTTTTCTAGATTTTTCGTCTTCAGAAGATATCAAACGATCATTAAAAAGCATCGAATCCAGATCGAGGTTGGTGTGTTGACGCAGAATCAAGCCCCATTCTTCTAAATACTTTTTAAACGTGAATTGGCTGTCTTTTAATAACCGGGCCCGCTCAACAAAATGATGCACATCTGCGGTGGTTATGCTTAAATCATCAACCAAAAAATGGAGATAGTCTTCATCAAAGCGATAAGGCTTATGCGTTTTATCAATTACCTGATCATAAAATGGCACTTGAGGACGCACTAATTTAATTTGTTCCAAAGTTTTTTGGGTACTGAGAACGGCTAAAGCATCCTCAAGTGTCATCATATCACTTAATGTCAGAGCGCACCATAAGCCGGCTTTTTCACCAGTAATAAGCGAGGGAGCAAATCCTAATTCTATCAAGGCAGATAGATAGGCATAGTTTACCATAAATGAGTAAAGTGGCTTCAAAGATTGGGGCCATGCAGGCCCAATAAATCCGTTGTTGATTTCATCTGATACCTCTAAGGCTCCTAAACATTGCACAACCGTATTCAAATGTGGTTGAATTAACGGCACTTGTTCTAATAAAAGTTGAACGTTGGCAAAATTTTCCCATACCAACTCGCCTACGTGCAAACACCATTTATGGGTATCGGGTTTGGCAATTGAGGGGATATCTTTTTGTAAAAAAGCTTTTAATTCCTCTTTATCCTGGACATAACACCCATAACGATAAGGAAATTGACTGCGGCCCGTCATCACGGTGGCACAAATATCTTTTAAATTATATTCATAATACTCTTTGCTTTCAACAAAAATGTTCCATACCAAAAAGGTTTTTTTCAAAGCGTTTTCAGATTTGGCAGAGAGAATAAACATAGGTTCCGATGTTTTTGGCTCCGCTACTTCGTTCTTGAAATCATTGGGCAATTCGTGATCTCGCGAAAAAGACTCAAGGAGGGTATGAGAATTGACCCCACCAAAACCAAATGAACTGACACTGGCGCGTAAAACCGGTAACTCATCACAATGAGGGGACCAATCATGTAATTGGGTGGCAACAACAAAGGGAGAATGCTCAAAATTAATGACCGGATTGAGGGTCTTAATATTTAAGGTTGGGGGAATTTGTTGATGCTGCATCATTAATAAGACTTTGATGACACCTGCGATGCCGGCCGCCGCTTCTAAATGACCAATATTAGTTTTGACTGAGCCAATCTGACAAAAGTGACGCGCATCAGTATATTCCCGAAATGCCCAAGTTAAGGCTTCTACTTCAATGGGATCGCCGAGTGAGGTGCCGGTGCCATGCGCTTCGACATAAGTCACCGTGTCTGGATTAATCCCTGCATCCTTATAAGCTGCAAGAATCACATCGCGTTGCGCCTCGACACTAGGAGCGGTAATGGAGAGCGTTTGCCCACCATGATTCACCGCCCCGCCCTTGATAATGCCATAAATGTGATTGTGGGCCCGCAAAGCGTCATCTAATGGTTGTAATAACAGTACACCCAGCCCCTCGCCTGGCACATAACCGTTAGCGTCTTTATCAAAGGTTTTGCATTGTCCATCCGGACTGAGCATCCGTGATTTAGAAAAAGAAATATATTTCCATGGATGAAAATTTAAACTCACGCCAGCCGCAATAGCATAATCGCTTTCGCCGGACAGTAGCGAGGCTTTGGCATTATGCATAGCGACCATGGAGGCAGCACAAGCTGCATCAATGGATTGGCTGGGCCCGATAAATCCAAAAGTGTATGAAATGCGATTGGCTAATATACAATCATAATTGCCTAATGCGGCATAACTATCGGTGACGATATGGGGGGCCGCGGCATTCATAAGATAGTCACTGGCCATCACACCCACGTACACCGCCGTGGTTTTTTCCTGAAGGGTTTTCAAAGAAACCCCTGAATCCTCAACGCAATGCCAAGTTTCTTCCAGCAATAGGCGTTGTTGCGGATCCATTTGCTTGGCTTCGCGTGGTGAGATCGAAAAAAAGCGGTTATCAAATTGATCAATCTGGTCAAGCAAACCACACCATTTACTGATACTTTTATTCGGCTCATCAATATTGGGGGAATAATACTTGTCAATATTCCAGCGTTCGGACGGAATTTCTTGAATGGAATTCACGCCTGATACTAAATTATTCCAAAATTCGGTGTAATTTTTGGCATCCGGAAACCGGCAAGCCATGCCAATAATTGCAATGTTCTGATCGATCATGTCATTCATAGGTGAAGAGGCCTTCTAAAGCCTTTTGATGAAATATGTAAAGAGTATCACTGAGCGTGACATTTATTTAATAGACTTGTCCCTTAATAAGAACTTATAACTTATTAATTAATAAAGTCTTTTTAAAGACAAAAGAGATACACAACTAATAAACCAAAATAGGGTGCATGTTTGATACATTTAATTAAAAACACCTTGACAAGAGAATTTTTTTATGAAACGATTTTAATTTGATTATTTAATATATAATTGTTACAATATTAATTAAAGAAAGTCATTATTTGACCCGTGGCACTGTATTCAAATAAGATACACTTTATAAGTCGATGATTTATATCTATAAAATAATTCTTCCCGTGTATCAATGCCTCAAAACGACATTTCAAATATAAACAACAAACATAAGGCTGTAATGACATTAAAACCAGCACAAATAAAGTATTTTCAATTGAATGGGTTAACCGATTGGATTATAAATTAATCATGTTTTTGATTATATCATATCAATTAGTCATTCTCAAATCTCAGTGTTCTTATCATAACCGATTGATTTTTAATGACTTTAAATTTTGAAGACGATATAAGTCT
>QNEL01000107.1 GCA_003645185.1 Candidatus Parabeggiatoa sp. nov. 3 | reverse complement strand
TGTGTTCGCCCTTTTGTGTTCGCCCTTTTGTGTTCGCCCTTTTGTGTTCGCCCTTTTGTGTTCGCCCTTTTGTGTTCGCCCTTTTGTGTTCGCCCTTTTGTGTTCACCCTTTTGCTTCATAAAAATAATAAACTAAACAGTTACTGAATTTACACTAAGAAAACTGACTTTTCTATGTTTAATATACTGGTGCTACATGGCCCGAATCTTAATTTGTTAGGTGAACGTGAACCGCAGCATTACGGGGGTACTACCTTAGCAAGCATTAATCAAGAACTGGTTGAAATGGCACAGGCTGCTTCCCACAATTTGACGACTTTTCAAAGTCAAGCTGAACACGAATTGTTGGAAAAAATCCATGCGGCACGTCACAATCAGGTTGATTTTATTATATTTAATCCTGCCGCTTTCACGCATACCAGTGTCGCTTTGCGCGATGCTTTGTTAGCCGTTGACATTCGGTTTATTGAAGTACACTTGTCCAATGTGCATACCCGTGAACCTTTCCGACACCATTCTTATTTTTCAGATATCGCTGTCGGTATGATTGTTGGACTCGGGGCACAAGGATATACCTTGGCTTTGCAAGCAGCATTGTCCATTTTGTCGAATTCGAGGTAGGTTCATGGATATTGAAAAAATAGAAAAACTCATTGAACTCATTGAAGCTTCTGGAATTGCAGAAATAGAAATTCATGAAGGCGATGATCAAGTGCGTATCAGTCGCTATTCAACTGCAGCACCCGTGGCGACGCAAGCACTGCCAATCCCTGTGCAAGCCGCGCCACATAGCACATCACCACCCGCATCTGAGCAAACTAAACACAAAGGACATATTGTGACTTCACCGATGGTTGGCACGCATTACCGGGCCCCGTCTCCAACAAGCAAACCCTTTGTTGAAGAAGGACAAATGGTGAGTGAAGGCGATACTTTATGTATTATTGAGGCTATGAAAATGCTCAACCAAATTGCGGCCGATAAGGCCGGTATTATTACCAAGATTTTAGTAGATAACGCTGCCCCTGTAGAATATGGTGAACCGTTATTTGTGATTGAATAATTCGTTATCAGTTCCACGCAAATGTTTTTTGCGCGCAAAAAACTTTATTTCACGCGCGTAGTGAAGCTGTACTGCGCGGCGTGAAATGTGGAAATCAGTTATCATGATAAACTGCTGATTTAACTGATTTATCTTGAGCTAAAAAATTAAAAAGCGCCAATTATGACGATGCTATAGTATAGATAAATTAGTTCACTTAAAAATCACTTGATATCAAAAATAATCAGGACTGATAACTGATTGTAAGGCAAAAGTCTCGCTACGCTAAACTGATTTTCACGCTTTCACGCTAAAGTTTCGCGGAGCGAAACTTTAGCGTGAAAAGTTGCGCGCAACTTTTGCGTGAAACTGATTTCCACGCAAAAGTTTTTTGCGCGTGAAATGTGGAACTGATTTCCACATTTCACTTAACAAGTTTCGCGAGCGAAACTTGTTAAGTGAATTTCACGCTAAAGTTTCGCGAGCGAAACTTTAGCGTGAAATACAGTTTTGCGCGCAAAACTTGCAGCAAAGAACTGATAACTGATTTTCACGCTTTCACGCTAAAGTTTCGCGGAGCGAAACTTTAGCGTGAAAAGTTGCGCGCAACTTTTGCGTGAAACTGATTTCCACGCAAAAGTTTTTTGCGCGCAAAAACTTTATTTCACGCAGCGAAGTATAGCGAAGCTTCACGACGCGCGTGAAATGTGGAACTGATAACTGAAAAGAGGTTAAGTGCATGTTGTCTAAAGTGGTTATTGCTAATCGAGGTGAAATTGCATTAAGAATATTAAGGGCTTGTCGAGAACTGGGCATTAAAACAGTCGCGGTGCATTCTTCCGCAGATCGTGAACTCAAGCATGTACGATTGGCTGATGAATCGGTTTGTATTGGCCCGCCCCCTTCTGCTAATAGTTATTTAAATATTCCAGCTGTGATTAGCGCCGCTGAACTCACTGATGCGATTGCTATTCATCCAGGCTATGGTTTTTTATCAGAACATGCAGATTTTGCTGAACAAGTTGAAAAAAGTGGCTTTGTTTTCATTGGGCCACGTTCTGATACCATTCGTTTAATGGGGGATAAAGTCTCGGCCATCAAGGCGATGAAAGAAGCTGGCGTGCCCTGCGTACCTGGCTCCGATGGGGTACTTGATGAGGATATCGATCTGCATTTACGGTTAGCACAGGATATTGGCTACCCGGTGATTATTAAAGCGTCAGGCGGTGGCGGTGGACGGGGCATGCGCGTTGTGCGTAGCGAAGAGACTTTAGCGAGTGCTATTTCTTTAACGCGCAGCGAAGCTGGGGCGGCTTTTGGAAATGATCAAGTTTACATGGAAAAATATCTTGAAAATCCGAGACATATCGAATTTCAAGTGTTAGCCGATAGTTATGGTAATGCTATTCATTTAGGCGAACGCGATTGTTCTATACAACGCCGACATCAAAAAATGATAGAGGAGGCACCAGCACCAGGGTTGCCTTCAGGCCGACGTGATGAAATCGGAGAACGTTGTGCCGAAGCTTGTCGAGAGATATCTTATCGTGGTGCAGGCACTTTTGAATTTCTCTATGAAAATGGAGAATTTTATTTTATTGAAATGAATACCCGTTTACAGGTTGAACATCCTGTTACAGAACTGATTACTGGTATAGATATTGTGCGCGAGCAATTACGCATAGCGGCCGGTGAACCTTTGAGTTATAGCCAAAAAGATATTCGTATTCAAGGACATGCTATGGAATGCCGCATTAATGCGGAAGATCCGGATAGTTTTTTACCTTCGCCAGGCATGATTTCTCGCTACCATGCGCCCGGTGGGCCGGGTGTACGTGTTGATACGCATATTTATAGTGGATATCGCGTTCCGCCTTACTATGATTCAATGAT
Organism: Candidatus Parabeggiatoa sp. nov. 3; assembly: GCA_003645185.1. GTDB lineage: Bacteria > Pseudomonadota > Gammaproteobacteria > Beggiatoales > Beggiatoaceae > Parabeggiatoa. Next base: position 16,213 of record QNEL01000107.1, on the reverse strand, counting down.
TGGTAAACTTATCAGTTTTAGTGATAGCCGCAAATCAGCTATGGCGCGGATGAGAATGGCTTTAGATGAGATCATTATAGATGGTATTAAAACCAATATTCCTTTACATAAAACCTTGCTGAACGATTCAATTTTCCAAAAGGGTAGCGTCAATATTCACTATTTGGAAAAGAAATTAGGTATGTGTTGATCAACATCGACTACATAAGGGGCAACCACAAGGGTTTGCCCCTACAAACCCATTTTATTATTGATAACCATGTTTAGGCGTATTCAGATACAAAATTTTCTGTCTTGTCAAGATGTTGTGATTGACAACATGGAAGGCATGACTGCGCTTATTGGGCGCAATGGTAGTGGTAAAACCAATGTTCTTAAAGCGATTGCTTGGATAGCGAATAGTGTGATTTCACATCAACCGATTAAAACATTGCGTGATGAGAATACGGAAATTCAGCTATTTTTGGAATTGGATAATGCACATTATCATTATGAATTGAAAATCATACCTAAGCTGCCTCAAGCTTTTCTGATTGAAAAATTAGAAATCCAAATTTCCTCAGATCATTGGCAAACACTCTTTCATCGTCAACGGGATTTCATTCAAGTTGAAGGATATGAGACTTCGATAAAAGTCGGGATTGCTATACCGAGTTTGTCAGCATTAATGGCACTACTGCCTCAAGAATCGACTCTGATGAAACAGATTTCATCTCTCATCAATTTCTTACAAGCAGTGCGCTATTATCCACTTGACGAAAAACAATTATTGACAGAAGCAACGCTTTTTGAACAGACATCTTATATCAATTGGCTAAATCAATATCAAACTGTTCCTGATGCGAATGGCTCAGTTGTCATGCGATTATTACATCTCTCATTGGAAAAGCCTACCGATTTTAAAGCCTTAAAAACACTGCTTGGTTCAAAAGGTTTAGATATTATTGAAGAGATCAAAATTGAAACGATTCATTCATCTGAAAAAGGAGAGCAATCAGATGTCTTTTATCGGATTCTCTTTCAACCTAGTTTAAGTGAGCATTCAAATACTGGCCTATTTTCTTATCATCAGCTCTCTTTTGGTACCAGAAGACTGCTTCGTATTCTTGTCTCAGTCATTTATGACAAAAGCACAGTATTGCTGTTAGAACAACCCGAAGATGGGATTCATGTCGGATTGTTACATAAACTGATTCCCTTGTTCAAGTCTTATGCTGATCAAGGACAATTCATTTTTGCGAGCCATTCTCCTGAAATCGTAAACCGATTAGCCCCTCAAGAAATTCGATTAGTCACAATGGAAAACGGCCTCACCTCTCTTCGCACCCTTAATGAAACTGAAATAGCTGTCGCACATCAATTTATTTGTGAAGAGGGCACATTGTCAGACTTTATTGAAACCATACAGGAGGATTAATCGGTGTACGGTGTGTTAGGCGAAGACAAATCTGATGTTGCAACCTTGAAAGTGCTTATCCAAAGGTTAGCGAGTGAGGAAAATGTTTCTATTAAAACTAAGGGATATAATGGTTGTGGAGAAATGCTGACAAAAGGCGGGAAACAATTGAAGTTATTTGCAAAACTGGGTTGTAATCGTTTTATTGTCTGTTATGACGCTGATGATGACGAAATAGATAATCGTTATCAAGAAGTCGTTAAACGTATTATCAAAAAATCAGGTTTAACGGGTTTAAAAACAGAAGAAATTATTTGTATTGTCATTCCGGTTCAAGAAATTGAGGCATGGATTTTGGCCGATATTGAAGCAGTCACTCACATTTTTCAAAACTGGCATCCAAAGCCTATTTCTAATCCTGAGTCAATTGATAGTCCCAAGGAATACTTAGAAAAACTCAGTCGTGATTCAAAAAAACGTCTACGTTATAATCATGCTACTCACAATGAAAAAGTGGCACAATACCTTGATTTAGAGAAAGTTTTTAAAAAGTGTCCTTCTTTTAATCCATTGAAGGAATTAGTCGAATCAGATTTTGGAAATTATCCTCCCAATAGATGGTGAAAGGGCTATTCCTTTGGTATTGCCCCTACCGAATTGTTCAACTTTTTTTTCAACATGCAAGGCTTCAAGTTTTTGCACGCAAAAACTTGAACCTAGAATAGAGTTCACTTCGTCTACAGAGTTTCACAGAGTTACCCACTCAAATCTCTGTGGCCCTCTGTGGATCTCTGTGTGTGTTGCATTAGTTAAAAACGCAACGACAATACTTATCCTTTATTATAAACAATCCTTGTAGTTATAGACACTATTCTTTCTGCGTGACTCTTAATAATTCATCCAATGTCGTTGTTCCTGCCAGCACCCATCGCATACCATCTTGTTGAATATCGGCACTGTGTTGATGGGCATAACTTTCTAAAGCCTGTTGCCCTGCACCATCATGTATCATAGTACGCAATGTGTTATCAAGATTGATCAATTCATAAATCCCGCTGCGGCCGCGATAGCCAATAAAATTGCATTCTTGACAACCTTGAGAATGGTATAACTCAATGTTTTTATTTACTTTTATGGTGTCGCTATTTGTTTCCATTGCCTCTGGCTTTGGTAATTTGGCAAGCACTGCTTGCCTATCAACCCCGTTTGGTGTGTAAGCTTGTTTACATTCCGGACACAGTATGCGTACTAAGCGTTGAGACATGACACCTATCAGGGTTGAAGCGAGTAAAAAGGCTTCGATGTTCATATCACGCAATCGCGTCACCGCGCCAATGGCCGTATTTGTGTGTAAGGTGGATAAAACCAAGTGCCCTGTGAGACTGGCTTGAACTGCAATTTTGGCTGTTTCAACATCGCGGATTTCGCCTACCATCACCACATCTGGATCTTGTCGTAAAATCGCTCGTAGGCCTCGCGCAAAAGTCATCTCAACTTTGGTATTCACTTGCGTTTGACCAATACCATCTAAATAATATTCTATGGGATCCTCAACCGTCATAATATTGCGGCTACGATCATTCAAGTGATTTAACATGGCATACAAGCTAGTCGTTTTACCGGAACCGGTTGGCCCTGTCACAAGCATAATGCCATGCGGTTTTTGCAAGGTGCTTTCTAAATGGTTCAAGGTATCCGGAGACATGCCAATTTGTTTTAGATCTAAACGGCCTGCCTGTTTATCCAATAAGCGTAAAACGACTCTTTCGCCTTGTCCAGAGGGCATGGTGGAAACCCGCACATCAACGGCGCGGCCGGCAACCCGTAACGAAATCCGGCCATCTTGGGGTAAACGTTTTTCAGCAATATCCAATTTCGCCATGACTTTAATACGGGAAGCTAATAAAGGAGCTAACACACGTCGCGGTTGCAAGACTTCACGTAATACGCCATCAATCCGAAAACGCACCACTAAGCGACTTTCATAAGGTTCAATATGAATATCAGAGGCATTTTCTTTAATCGCTTCCGAAAACAAGGCATTGATCAAGCGAATAATCGGCGCATCATCATCACTTTCTAACAAATCTTCAGGTTCAGAGAGTTGTTGAGCGACTTGAAATAAATCCAACTCTTCCCCTAAACCGGCCATCATTTGCATAGATTGATTAGCTTGTTGTTGCTCATAATGTGTGGTCAATAATGCATCAAATTGCTCAATCGGAATCTCTTTTAAATTCAATGGTTTACCTAAAAATCGCCGCACTTCGCTTAAAGTATGGCGCGTGATTTTGGGATGATGACAAAGTTCAGCACCGTGTTCATCAAGATGAGTCAAGATGACACCATGATGCTTAGCAAAAGTAAAAGGTAGGGAATAGTTCATTTTTTTATTGCAATACACGTAGGGTGGGTAAGCGGAAACTACAAGGATTTGATATTCGATGCGGATAAATCGAACCAAACGCTTGCCTACCATCTATCCCACGTAAAAAAATCGCAAACTAAAGTTGGAACGAAATTCTTGATTCAGGGCATTTTCCTCAAGAGGGAGAATGATTGGCATGAGTTCTTCTGAATCACAAGGCGTGATTTCGGGCACATGCGTTGACAAAAGGCAATAGGGGGAGTATCTGTTGGCGCGATATTGGGTAAGTTGTTCATATTTATACAAAATCAATTTTGGACTCCAAATCATTGAGTATCAAGTTTTACCAATCCGTAGGGTAATAATCTTTGAGAAATTGACCATAAATCGGTGTGCCTTCAATCCCTTGAACAATCGGATCATAAATTCTTGCGGCACCGTCGATAATATCTAAAGGCGGAACAAAACCATATTGTCGTATCCGTGTTTTTTTCGGATAGGGATTTTCTTGAGTGATCCAACCGGTGTCTACGCTATTCATAAAAATGCCAGTCTTGACGTAATCTTGAGCAGCAGTACGAGTCATCATGTTTAATGCCGCTTTTGCCATATTTGTGTGAGGATGTTTTGGCATTTTGTTAGGGTAATTAAATTTGCCCTCCATGGCAGAAACATTAACGATAAAGCGTTTTGACTGTTTTGATTTGAGCAATAATGGTTTTAAGCGGCTATTGAATAAAAAGGGTGCAATGGTATTCACTAAATGAACCTCTAACAGTTCAACTGTCTCTACCTGATCTAAGGTGGATACCCAACTATTCTCTGGACGTAAATCGACTTGTTGTCCATGAATATCGTATTTGTCGCTTGGAAAATAGGGCGTTTTGGGTAAACTGAGCGGCTGTACTAGAGTGTCTTCTTGAATGGATTGCGTTTGTAATAGAGGTAACTCAGAATCAGCCAAGAGTAAATTGATGTGTTTTGGTAAAGCCGTCGCTGGTGTCTTTTCGGTTGCTACTAAATGTTCATAAAATTCTGCCGGCCTTTTGACTGTTTGAGCGGCGTTGTTAATAATGATATCAAGATAAGGTTCAGATTCCAGTAAATGATGAATAAAATGCTCGACTTGCGGTAAATTTCTCAAATCCAATCCATAAATTTTTAACTGATTTTTCCAAGTTTCAAAATCTGGTTCAAGTGCATAACGATGAGCGGCATCGCGTGGAAATCGTGTTGTCATGATCACTCGCGCCCCATCACGCAATAATTTTAAAACCATCTCATAACCAATTTTAATTCTGCCACCCGTCACAAACGCGATTCTTCCTTTCAGATCAGTACGTAGTTGCCGTTTAGCATAATTATATTCGGCACAAGTTGGACAAAGTTGATGATAAAAAAAATGAATGTCTTGATATTTTTGTTTACAGATATAACAGTTGATGGATTTATGAGATTGTCGATAGGGGGATTGAGTTATCAATTGAGCAGGCCGTTCCATTGTCAAATCATCCAAAGGTTCAGATTGGCAACGTAGCGAGGATTCAAATAATGCTCTATCAGTTTCACGACGATTTAGCTGAGTCGATTTACGACGCTGTTTCCGCGCCGATTTATATAATTTGGTAACCAATCCCGCTAAGGTTTCCATATCGGAGACGACATCAGGATTATCACAAGCCAATTGCAAAACTTTGATACAAGTGGCCCATTCCTCATCAGTGATTTTATCTAACATATTGATATTAATCTATTTATTGTTATAAAAAAAGTGTTCAGATAACGGCTTTGTAAAAGGGGAATTGGGAAATGTAGGATTGAAGTGTTGAAAGTGTTGTTTGGGAAAGAAACGATTTTTTAAACGTTTGGTATTTAGGATGGCTCCAGACTGGCCAGATTTGCACTGGCATCCTCCTGCTTGCCAAGCATGCATTCTTCTAATTGAACTACAGCCTTCCATTATGTATGCGGGGGAGACCGACCGGGCTCGAACCGACATCCATTCAACCTTGGCAAGGTTGTCGCTCTTCCATTTGAGCTACGGCCTCCAATACGTTTGAAAACTGATAACGGGTTAGACTCGAACTGACTTCCAATCAATTATCAAAACAGTGATATTGTCTTATGTTCAAAGGTGGCAGATTATAAAATAAATTACAATTAATGTATAGAACCAAAAATGAAAATCAAACAGTTATATTAATATGAAATTTAGCCAATTCGATTTTTGAACGAAAATCGGGCCGTCGAAAAATAAATTTGGAACGTCAATTTCGCAAACTAAAGTTGGAACGTCAATTTCGCAAACTCAAATTGATGAATTTGTGATGAAAATATCTAATCGTAAGCTATTGAAAAATAAAGCTAAGAATTTTTGAACTCAATTTGTGATGAATTTAAGATGAATTTAAGATGAATTTTGAAAGTCCCCTTTTTTCAACTCATTGAAATTAAATGATTTTAAGAATTTGCACATACTTTGTCTACACTTTTCAAGCTATTCAATCATAACCTAAATTGTCAGGTTTAGTAATTGATAATTGATTGTTGAGAATTTCAGGTGATGGAATTTAAAAAACAGTGGTTCTATAATTTATAGACATTCAGATAATTAGTTTCAAAGGAAAAGCAATCTCACGCAAAGGCGCAAAGGCGCAAAGATGCTAAGTATTATCAATGCTCGATGCGGTTTTGCGCGAAGCGTGAAATCAATGAAAACAATAAATTACCCCTCGTAGAGAAATAAATCAATGAAGACAATAAATTACCCCAAAATCGTCCTCTCCTTTTTTAAAAGGGGAAAATTGATGTGCAGCAACCTGTTTATTTTGATGTTTTGGTCGGTTGCTATATTGCTCGCGTGGGTTCTTAATCATCAGAGTGTTTTGGCTTTTCAAGATCGTTATGAACCTGACGATAATGTTGAACAGGCCACTGTTATCTTTGTTGATGACGAGATTCCTCGACAACATACTTTGCATAGTCCGAAAGATGAAGATTGGTTTAAGTTTTATAGTTGGAAGGATATGATTTATCAGATTAAAGCCCATTTCGTGGGAACAGACATTGATCCGGTTATTGAGCTATACGAGTCTGATAGCATGAACTTGCTAGAACGCGCTGATATCGGTTTAGAAGGTGATGAAGAATTTTTCAGCTGGCGGCCACAATCAAGCGGTTTTTACTATGTTAAAGTCAGTGACATCGCTGAACAATCGGGTGAGTGCCGGAAAAATATCCAATATGAATTAGCATTACGAGTATACACTGCGAGTTCATGTCTGGTTTATGAAGTCGTACAAGGTTTTGTCACGGATGCTATTTCTGGAAAACCCATTCCCAATGCACTCATTTCTAATCACTGTTGTCAAAAGGTTGCTCACACTAATGAGAGGGGGTACTACACCTTAAAATCCTCAAATTTTGGCTTGTGTTCCCTGACTTTCAAAGCCGAAGGTTATCAGTTTTTGACGTGTCAGATGCCTTTTTTTCGTTCTAGCCCTGCTCAATCTCTTATCTCTAAGAATATACAACTCTTCCCTGATGAGCAAAACTTACCCACTCTATTGCCTTCTCAATTTGTTTTTCGCAATGGAGATACCTTACGCGCTTCTCAGGAAGTATACCGTTATGGCGATCATTTGAAGGTAGAATTTGATCTCCATGAGTTACCGTCTTACATTTGTGCCTTTTACTCGGTGGGTATGGCTTATCCCGACGGCCGTTTTTTCATGATAACCCGTTTAAATGAATTTCAAGCATTTAATCCCTCTTTCCTACCCCACTGGCAAGGAACAGGAAAAGTGGTGATTGATAAACAGATAGCCGATGACATGCCACGCGGAGACTATCAACTCTATTTGCTGCGGATGCCTCAAAGGATTGAAAATCCTCTGAGCAATTTAGATCAAGGGGAATTGAATGTGAAAGCATTTAGGATAGAGTAGTTCCCAAATAGACTCTTTCATCTAATTACGGCAAAAGAGTAAGCAGAAATTATTTATCCAATTGGATAATTGACAATCATAAGCCATTAAAAAAAAGACTTTGGGCCAAAAAAGTGAACTGGTGTCCCGAAAATGTGTGATAATCAGAACAATCTTTATGAGAAGGCTTATAAGTTTGCTATTCGTGTAGTGAATGCTTATCAATATTGAAGTCAGGACAAACTGATAACTGATTTCCACGCAAAAGTTGAGGCAAACAAAAACTTTATTTAGCTTCGCTGACCTCCGGTTCACGCTAAAGTTTCGCTTCGCTATACTTTATTTCACGCAAAAGTTGCGCGCAACTTTTGCGTGAGCCGAAGGCCAGCTAAATGTGAAATGTGGAACTGATAACTGATAACCCTACGAGACTAACAATTCATAATGCTCTGATGTTTTGTGTTTAAGCTCTGGTTTCGGCGGGTTCAAGTGTGTTAAAGCCTCATTACATCGTTGAATACCCAAAATAGATTGGTGGGTTTGTGGTTGAATGTTAATATAACTCTGTTTTGCTTTTTGATAAGCTGAAGCAATCTTCGCCATCGTTAAGGGCGTTCCAAATAGAACAGCCGCTTCTGTTCTTTCCAAACGATAATTAAACAGAAATTGTGCCTTAGCCTCCTTAACGGAGGCAATCACCTGCTTCATATCAGCCCCTTGTTGTTCAGCCTGTCTATAAGCACTTACCGCTTCATCAAACATTTCCATCTCAAACAGCATGTCCCCAATCTGTTGAAGTTTCTGGGCATCGAGTTTAGAAATAGGTGCCGCCCGCACTGGGCGAGCTAATAAAGTCTTTAAATACGCCGAAATGTGTGATATCTGTGAAGTGGTTAAGGGCAAAGCAAAACTCTTGGCCAGATATCTCGATGCGAGCATTGGTTCAGCCTGTTGTTCATAGCAGTCCGCAATCTTCACCCACATTTCCGCGACAAGACTACTTTCAAGCCATTCATATAAATCACGGACTTGTATACTCCAATGATATGCTTTAGCGGCTTCTTTAAATAGATTTTGCTCGTAATATAAATCACCTACGGTTATGAGTTCTTGCCATTCATATAAACGTCCTATCTCAAAGGCCGGCATTGACCACAATTCAGAGTCACAACCTAAAACGGCTTCAGATTGATCCGTTTGCACATTGGCAACATATTGTACGGTTGAACTATAGGGATACAAGTGAGCCATTTTTTGGTAATGTCCAAATATCTGTGAAAGCTGTCTTTTCTTGTTTTCCTCAGTCAAGCGTTTTGATAAAATTTGAACCTGAAGGAAGTAAGCTTCAGCAGCACCTAAACTATCGTGTGTAATAGAAGAAAGTGTTGCCTCTGCTGCTTCAAAACGGTTACCGTAAAACTGAGCTAAACCCAAATAGAAGCGAAAATCCATTTCAGGTAACCAAGTCGGCAAAGTTTCAATACTTGATAGTTCACTGGCCACCTGCCTCGCAGCCTGAACTTGTCCACCATTAACTGCTTGTGCGACAGCAATCGCTAAATGTTTTAAGAGATGAATCATGCTTGTTGTCTCCTTATTCTGAAGGTTTAATGTGGTAATCCCATCCTTCTGACAAGAAGAAGCCAACAGCTTTTCACGCAAAAGCTTTTTTAAAGCAGTTGTCTTACAGCGAAAGTCACCTAAAACCAACAGCTTGCAGCAGTTGTCTTACAGCGAAAGTCACCTAAAGCCAACAGCTTGCAGCAGTTGTTTTACAGCGAAAGTCAGGTGGTGACTAATCAAATATCTCTCGCATTTTATCCCCTTAATGTGTTTGTTCCACGCCAAAGTTTTTGCGCGCAAAAGGCGTGGAATGGATTTTTACAAAAGGCAAAAGTGCAAATTGTAACGGTGGATGGTATAGTCACCACCACCTGACTTTCGCTGTAAGACAACTGCTGCAAGCTGTTGGCTGTCTGTCAAATTTTAGCGATCTTATGACGATGCTATACTTAGCTTCGCCATAAATTGCGCTTTTAAGATTTTAAAACCTTGTTATTTTGCGTGTTTTTTTACGTTCCAAATTTATTTTGCGTGTTTTTTGGAATGCATGTTATTTTGCGAGGATTTGATAATAGCGACCTTATGACGATGCTAAGTATAAATTAAGATTGATGTTGAACTGATATCGATGAATCAGCGTAAATCATGACAATCAGCATTTCACGCAAAAGTTTCGCGGAGCGAAATTTTTGCGTGAAATATCAGCGTTCTATCAAGTCATTAACCTTTTTTTAAGAATAGAACACTGATGACGCTGATGAAACTGATTTACGCAGATAAAAATCTTAAAAGACTTATGTGTACTTACTTATGAAGAAATGATTTAAATCATCCTAAGCACACTTCCAATGCTTTATCCCAAGTCGGTAAATTGATTCCGAATGTTTGTGTCAGTTTTGTATTAGATAAGACTGAATAGGCGGGGCGTTTAGCTGGAGTGGGATACTCGGCGGTGGTAATGGGTAACATTCGGGGTTGTTTATCTAACTGGGCTATGATGGCTTTGGCAAATTCATACCAATTTGTTTGTCCGGCACTGGTTAAGTTATAAATACCCGATAATCCTTCAATATCAAGTGAATATAAGGGGGAGCGCAGTTGCGCGAGTATCAGTGTTGTGGCTTGTGCAATCATTCGACTCCATGTGGGGGCTCCAATTTGATCTGCAACGATTTTGAGTTCGTCGCGTTCTTTGGCTAACCGTTGCATGGTTAATAAAAAGTTTTTTCCCCGTAAGCCGTATACCCAAGCTGTGCGAAATATAAAATAGTGGCCTCCAACGGCACAAATGGCTTGTTCACCTGCGAGTTTGCTTGTGCCGTAAACACATAGCGGATTGACAGCGTCTGTTTCTATATAAGGTTGGGAGTGGCTGCCATCAAATACATAATCGGTTGAATAATGTATCAGTAGCGATTTTAGGCGCAGACTTTCTTCGGCTAAGATGCCTGGGGCTGTGCCATTTATGGTATGGGCTAATTCTGATTCTTGTTCGGCTTTATCTACGGCCGTATAGGCGGCCGCATTGAGAATAATGGTCGGTTTGATTTCGCGTATGACGCGACGAATGGAATCTGGATCGGCTAAATCTATAAAGGCTTGTGCCACTTTGGTAGGGGTTCTGCCTACCGCAAAGACATCGTAAAGTGGTTGCACACAGCGTTGCAATTCCCATCCGACTTGACCAGTGGGGCCGATTAGCAAAATGCGTTGATTGGACATAAAATTCTTTGGTTCACAATTCACAAATTAAGGGGGGCCAAATAATCGGGTGTTACAAAAAAGAATTTATTCACCCTATTTTTATTCCAAATGTGGGATGGTGGGCAAGCGGGCGGTGAAATTTGGGTTTATTATTAAGTTCATTGTCGCCCACTTACCCACCCTACAAATCTGGGGTGAAAAAAAAGTTGCAAAAAGACATGAACAGACACACCCCACATCCAAACCCTAAAATCACGTCTGTAGAGACGCGAGGCTTCGCGAAATCTACAAGATATTAACCGATCCAAGAATTGGTTTCTGGGGTAGGCAAGGCTTGGCTGTTTACTTGACCATCAGGTGTTAAAGGTAAACTTTGCAATATCACAAACATATCTGGTACTGGCTCATCAGGTAAATACAGCTTTAAGTACTTGCGTAGGCTACCTGTGATGATGCGTTGCAAGACTTTTAAAAAACCTTGTGTTTCAAGAATATAGTCTACACTCCGATGAACAAGAAGCTGTTCAAATGGGGTGAGAGAAAGCAGGATACCGGCTTTTTGTTCTTGACACCAAACTATTGTCCCTTTTAGCCACCGTTCCTCGGATTCACTGGGTAACAGTAGACGTAAGCGGACAGGTTTGCCTTTTTTAAAACTCGAAGGAACGTTTATAAGGCAAAAACCATTATAAGAAATATCCTCCGTGTACAGTGTCATCGTGTTTTGATCAAGTTCTACCAAGCAGGTGCGATGGTAAGGCAGCCTTTCCGGGATGAGTTCAGACACTATGTAAGCGACAAGCCGTTTGTTGGCAGCTTCTTCTTCTCGAAAAATCACCGCGACTTCTCGCACATCAGGGTGTTGAGCTAGGATAGTTTCAATTTTTCCGAGTTCCATGCAACATTTACCATTAGCATTTTTTAACAATTTTATAAAACAGGCACGACAAGTTAATCTTTTACAAGTCTTTTAAATAGGCTGCTTTAGCATCTTTATCCGATAAGCTTGGTGGTTCGGTGATAGGCCATTGAATGCCAATATCTGGATCATCCCAACGGATACTGCCTTCATCTTCAGGATGATAGTATTCTGTACATTTGTACTGAAAATCGGCTGTTTCAGAGAGTACGCAAAATCCATGTGCTAAGCCTGGTGGTACATAGAATTGTTGATGTTCATCTGCGGTTAATGTGAGCCCGAACCATTGCCCAAAAGTGGGTGAGTCTTTGCGAATGTCTACCGCGACATCAAATACGCTACCGCTGGTGACAAACACTAATTTGCCTTGTGGATATTGTTTTTGAAAATGTAGGCCACGTAGTACGCCTTTTGCGGAGTGTGAGCGGTTATCTTGTACGAAAGGGCCGGGAATGCCGGCTTCTGCGTAACGGGCTTGATTCGAAGTTTCTAAAAAAAAACCGCGGGAATCGCCAAAAACTTTAGGCTGTATGATTAATACGCCTTCAATTGCCGTTTTTATGACTTTCATTAGATTTCGTGTTTTGAAAGATTATGGAGATATTCGCCATAATGGCTTTTTATCAAAGGTTGGGCTAATGCTTTTAATTGTTCAGTCGTAATGTAACCCTTGCGCCAAGCAATTTCTTCGGGACTGGCAATTTTTAAACCTTGTCGTTTTTCAAGGGTTTCTACGAATAAAGAGGCTTCTAAGAGTGCTTCATGGGTACCGGTGTCTAACCAGGCCATGCCTCGCCCCATTTTTTCGACTGACAAAGCCTGACGCTGTAAATAGATATTGTTCACATCGGTAATTTCTAATTCACCACGGGCTGACGGTTTAACCTGTTTTGCAATGTTGATCACCTCATTATCATAGAAATAGAGGCCCGTGACGGCATAGCGCGATTTAGGGGATTTTGGTTTTTCTTCAAGACTGATAGCGTTACCCGCTTTGTCAAATTCAATAACGCCATAGCGTTCAGGATCATGTACTCGATAAGCAAATACGGTTGCACCACTTGTGAGCTGGGATGCTTTTTGTAGCTGTTTTTGGAAATCGTGGCCATAAAAAATATTATCACCGAGTACCAATGCACAGGTTGATGCGCCAATAAAGGATTCTCCAATAATAAAGGCTTGTGCTAAGCCATTGGGCGCTGGTTGTACGGCATAGCTGAGGTTGATACCCCATTGATTGCCATTGCCCAATAATTGTTCAAAACGCGGGGTATCTTGCGGCGTTGAAATCAGCAATATGTCGCGAATATCCGCTAACATTAAGGTTGTCAACGGATAATATACCATCGGTTTATCGTAAATGGGTAAGAGTTGTTTGGAGACAACTTGGGTGATGGGATGCAAACGTGTACCCGCACCCCCTGCTAAAATAATACCTTTCATATTGATAGTACAACGGATTGACGAAATAAACGGATTTTTGTAGTGGTTCGTTAAGATGTTGAACTGATTAATATTAAGGAACGCGCACGAAATAAAATCCTCATTCATAATTGGCTATTCCCTTATTATCACTATCTTGATAAAAAGTTGTCGAAGTTATTTCATGCACGTTCCTAATCAGCGTTCTCGGAATCAGTTTTTGCACGCAAAAACTTTTGCGTGGTGTCAAGTTTTTAGATTTGAAAGTCCACTCATTTTGCACTCCAAGCAAAATAAATTTGGAACGAAAAGAGCTTTGAGCAAAATAAATTTGGAACGAAAAGAGCTTTGAGCAAAATAAATTTGGAACGAAAAGAGCAGCAAAATAAATTTTAACAAAAAGCAGGCAAAAGAAAAATAAATTTGGAACAAAAAACGAGCTTCAAGATTTATCTTGATGACCCTTTTTTTTAGAAATGCGCCCGTTATTAAACTAAACCCCCTATGTCGCCATAAGAGGCTCGTCTTCAAAACCGTGCGTGAGACTTTCACCTCACACGGCTCCTTTCCCAACTATTATTACTTGACTGCATTCCATTCTGATATATTTAGGATTGCTTTTTCAGCTTTCCTCATATCATCCTGGGTTTTCGTATCATGACAGTGACCGTGTAAAAGTTGTAGGTTCAAATAAACATCCTTGCCTCCATCCTTCCTTGGTTTGATATGGTCGATTTCCATGATGTCTTCGTATCTGAATTCCTGGTTACACCATCTACACTTTCCATCTTGTGATTTTAAGAGTTTTTGAACCCTCGTACTTAACGTAGGGTCTTTTTGACCTCTTTTAACCCAGTAGATTGTGTCCCCGTCAAATATGTGTTTGGTGCCTTTAACCTTCACATGTCTCACGATTTTGGTATCGCTATGCTTGTTCAGTGTGTAAGTCTTACTCTTAACCTCGGTTTTAAATACCCAGTTTCTAGTACCGTCCTTTTTGAAGTATTTGTCTTTAATCCACCTACGTCCTTTATTATTGTGTCGTCTGTTTGCCCACCTCCATGTTTTTTTCCACATGATGTTGTCTACCTTACTATATATGTCTTTGGACACGACATGGCTGAAGTAATTCGACCATCCTGTGATAATTGGATTTAACTTGACTACAACTGCTTCTTGCGGGGCGGATTTATTCCTTTTGAGTACATCGTGGATAGCACTAATGTGTTTCTTGATGCTTTCCTTGCTGGGTTTAATCAGGGTTTTGAAGCCTTGCTTGTTAGTTGTCACTGGGTACCGCCTGATGTTGAAACCTAAGAAATCAAAACCTGTTGAGGTATGAGAAATATGCGTCTTGTCTTTATTCAACTCGACTCCCATTTTCTCGAAACACCATTTGGCTATTCTTTCTTTAGCTTCTTTAATTATTTCCTCATCTTTATGCAATATTACAAAGTCATCTGCGTATATGCTTATCGTTAGGCTTTCCCTGTTCATCCTTTTTCTACCTTTCCATGTGTCTGCCCATTCGTATAGCATTGTTTCCATTCCCATGAAGGCTATATTTGCCAATAGTGGCGATATAACTCCCCCTTGAGGTGTGCCTTTTTCCGTTTTGCAGTATGTTTCTTTGTCTATTGCCCCAGTTTCTATCCAAGCCTGTATTTGGTTTTGGGTTTTCTTATCCGTTCTTTTGATGACTTCACTTTCCAGAATTGCTTCTGGTTTGATGTTGTCAAAGAAGGCTGTCAAATCCCCTTCCAATACGTATTTTTGACTTTTGTTTATACCATTGAATATTGCTTCGATAGCGTCGTGTGTTCTGCGTGCAGGTCTGAATCCGTAAACATTGCTTTCTGCCATAGCTTCATAAATTGGTTGAATGCTGCCTTTGCATAATTCCTGCGTTGCCCTATCTTCAACGGTCGGTATTCCTAGCGACCTTATCTTTCCATTGGGTTTGGGAATATACACCCTTTTCAATGGCGTTGCTTTGCCGCTTAGTTCCAATTTATCCGCCAGTGCTAGTTTCTGCTTACCGTCTTTAATGACTACCTTGTCTACTCCTGCTGTCTTTCTACCCCTATTATCCTGGGTAACTTTCCTAACAGCTAGTAACTTGACGAGTTTACTTGAATTCCAAATTCTACGAAGTTTTTTGACTTGATTGAAGTCATGATATTCTACAGCCTTTGCAATACTATTCTCTAAACGCCTTGTATATTTCCTGACTGACACCCAATTGATGTCCTGCCATTTGATATCCTTAGCTTCATTTCCTTTCCAAAATGGAAACGCATTTTGTAATTTGTTCATTTTGGGTACTGAATTATTTAGTTAATATTATTGTTCTTAGTTGACAATGTACACGTCTGCGTATATTAAGCATTACACTTAATCTTTAGCTTCTTGCACAATCTTGTTAGTTTAGCTTATTAAAGTTTGTTAAACTCAACTCAATTTGTATCTTGAGTAAGACTAAACTAATTACCCCGTTCCCAGAGATTGGCTATACTTGGACTTAGATACTTTCTATGCGCCGTGGCAATGATTCTTGCGAGTCCAACACCTATCATATTACTCATTATTTGCAATATGTGTTTTCTTGCCAAACACGGGTTACTACTTAGCTTGTTTCCGCTTTAGGTTACGAACGCTTTATTATGTCGAAAGTTCCTCTCGTTACCATATCCAATTGCCTAGCATCTTTAATAAGGCTAATCCTACTAAACACACATTATACCCTGCTTTACCAGAAGTTTAACGGACTTCCGATAAGGGTATTGGCGTTGACTTTAGGTCGTCTTAGGGTAGCTTTAACCCCACAACCTCTGAGTTATCAAAAATAGATACTTCCTATTTAAGCCCGTTTTACATGCGTTTTATTGCATTTTGAACGGAACGGGTCGCACATA
>QNEL01000106.1 GCA_003645185.1 Candidatus Parabeggiatoa sp. nov. 3 | reverse complement strand
TGAGAAAAAGATTAAAAAGCACAACCCCGTAGGGGTTTTCAGGCTAAAATTTCGCGGAGCGAAATTTTAGCCTGAAAATGTGAATAGCCCCAGGTGGCAACCTGGGGTTGCCAAAAAATCAATCAGAAAAAGATTAAAAAGTGAATAGCCCCAGGTGGCAACCTGGGGTTGCCAAAAGTTTTTCAGGCAAAAGTTCGCTGCGCGAACTTTTGCCTGAAAGTTTATTCCCGAGTATAGTTGTTATTTCACTTCTTTATAGACTAGGAAAAACGTATGAAACCCCCAAAACTTGAACCCGATTTACAAAAACTAGTTGATGCCCGTCACCATGATCCCTTCTCGGTGCTAGGCAAACATGCCGTCGGTAAACAAACCCAAATCCGTGTCTGTCTGCCTGATGCTGAAGAAGTCATGATTGCCGAAGGCAATTTACCGATGCGACGCATACCTTATACAGAGATATTTGAATGGCAAGGCACGGCTAATATTCCGGAACAATATCGCCTGATTTGGCGCGATAAAGATCATCGTGAACACATTACTCATGATCCATACTGCTTTGATGCCCAAGTGTCTGACTTTGACATGCACTTATTTAGTGAAGGCAAACATTGGCACGCCTACCGTTTTTTAGGATCCCATGTCCATGAAGTCAATGGGGTAGGCGGTGTGCTATTTGCTTTATGGGCTCCGAATGCAGAACGAATCAGTGTCGTCGGTGATTTTAACAGCTGGGATGGACGTGTTC
Source organism: Candidatus Parabeggiatoa sp. nov. 3 (assembly GCA_003645185.1). Taxonomy (GTDB): domain Bacteria; phylum Pseudomonadota; class Gammaproteobacteria; order Beggiatoales; family Beggiatoaceae; genus Parabeggiatoa. The sequence continues at coordinate 18,433 of QNEL01000106.1, read as the reverse complement.
ACCTCATGCGAACTCACGGCAGTAATGGTATTTGGGAATTATTTATTCCTGACATCGGCCCAGGCACTTTATACAAATATGAAATTCGCAACCGACAATCCGGCGATATTTTCTACAAATCGGATCCTTATGGACAGCAATTTGAAGTGCGTCCCAAAACCGCAGCAATAGTCAAAGATAACAAACCCTACGTGTGGCATGATGCTGATTGGTTAGAGAAACGTCAGAAAAGAGACTGGTTGCACACACCCATGTCCATTTACGAACTCCATTTAGGTTCCTGGCAAAGAGGGCCAGAAGGCGAATTTTTGAATTACCGCGAATTTGCCAAACTTTTAGTAGACTATGTCACTGAAATGGGCTTTAGCCATATTGAATTACTCCCCATCACCGAACATCCTTTTGATGGCTCTTGGGGATATCAAACCACCGGCTATTATGCCCCCACTAGCCGCTATGGCACACCAGAAGATTTTCAGTATTTTGTCGATTACTGTCATCAGCACAATATCGGCGTTTTTCTAGACTGGGTACCAGCCCATTTTCCCAAAGATGCCCATGGGTTAGCCTGGTTTGACGGTACAGCCCTCTACGAACATGAAGATCCCCGCAAAGGCGAACATTTAGATTGGTCAACACTGATTTTCAATTACGGCCGCTATGAAGTCAAAAATTTCTTACTTTCCAGTGCCTTATATTGGTTAAACGAATTTCACCTTGACGGATTACGGGTTGATGCGGTTGCCTCTATGCTCTATTTAGACTATTCCCGCGAAGACTGGATTCCCAACGAATACGGTGGCCGTGAAAACATCGAAGCCATTGATTTTCTACGTGAACTCAATACCGTCGCGCATACTGAACACCCCGGCACCTTGATTATGGCAGAAGAATCAACCTCTTGGCCTCAAGTCACTCGACCAACCGACAACGGCGGTTTAGGTTTTAGCCTGAAATGGAATATGGGCTGGATGAATGACACCTTAAGTTATATGTCTAAAGAAACAGCACACCGTAAATATCACCAAGACATGCTGACATTCAGCATGTTATATGCCTTCACAGAGAACTTTCTGCTCCCCTTCTCACATGATGAAGTCGTACATGGCAAACAATCCATGATCAACAAAATGCCAGGAGATGAATGGCAACGCTTTGCCAATTTGCGGGCACTCTACACCTACATGTTTACGCATCCCGGCAAAAAATTACTGTTTATGGGTACCGAATTTGCCCAAGGTATCGAATGGAATAGCGCCAATATCCTCGACTGGTACGTGCTAGAATACCCCTTTCATCAAGGAATACAGCAGCTCGTCAAAGACTTAAACAAGCTTTATCACAACTCAGAAGCGTTATACCAATATGAATTTGAATGGCAAGGCTTTGAATGGATTGACTGTTACGATGCGGAACAATCGATCTTAGTTTATCTGCGTCAAAGTGACAAAGAAGCTGTCATCGTTGCGCTCAATCTCACCCCAGTACCCCGGCATAACTATCGAATAGGCGTTCCCAGCCCAGGGCGTTATGAAGAGATCCTCAACTCCGACGCACAATGCTATGGCGGCAGTAATGTAGGCAATGGTGCCAATATGCTGATAGCCGAAGACAAACCTTGGATGGAGAGGCCCTATTCCATAGAGATTACTTTGCCACCCTTAGCAGGTATTATCCTCAAAGCCATAGGCGAAGAAGAAATAGAGCAAGAAATAAAGGAAGAAATAGAGAAAGAAGAAATGGAAGAAGCCAGTGATAAAAAGGCCACTGACAAAACGGCCAGAAGTAAAAAAACCACCCCCTAAAATTTGGAAAGCAAAAATGGGCAACCCCATTGCTGGTTTCATTCATTTTTTGTAGGGGCAATCCCTTGTGGTTGCCCCATTAGCGTTCTATCATATCACCCACATTGCAAAACAACCTGCATTGTTTTAATCAATCCACAAAAGATATCTGATTACGCCCCTCTAATTTCGCCAGTTCAAGTGCTTTCTCCGCACTCACTATCAACTTCGTCGCCTCAGAATGAGGATAAGGTAGTAGAGTGGCAATACCTTGACTTATCGTAACGTGATCCGCTACCGCAGAATAACCATGTGGCATGTTAAGAGAAATAATGCAATCCCTTAACTTATTAGCCATAACAAAAGCGCCTTTAGCCTCTGTCAAAGGCAAAAGACAGGCAAATTGTTCCCCTTGATAGCGAGCAAGCAAATCAGTCGATCTTTTAGCCTTTTGATTCAAAGCCTGAGCAACCTGTTTCAGGCAATCATCACCTGCTGTACAACCATAGTTTTCATTAAACAGTCTAAAATAATCAATATCTATTATGATCAAAGACAAGCGAGAAAACCCCCGGATGGCCCGTCGCCATTCTTGTTCAAGCACTTGATCAAAGTGACGGCGATTGGAAACACCCGTTAAACCATCTATCTCAGAAATGTTTTCCACAATATCGTATTGCCTTTTCAACTCCAGATACGTTTTCACCCTCGCTTTGACAAGCGGTGGGCGGCAAGGTTTACTGATATAATCTACAGCCCCAAGTTCAAGGCCTTTTGCCTCATCTTCCTCACTTTCCCGTTCCTTCAGAAAAATAACGGGAATATTTCGGGTTATACCATCCTTTTTGAGTTGACTACAAACAGCGTATCCATCCATTTCAGGCATAGCAATATCAAGCAGAATTAAGTCAGGTATTTCAGAACGAGCCACTTCTAAAGCACTCCTTCCATGAGTTGCAACAAAAATGTCATGTTCTTGGCTTTTTAAAGCTTGACTCAACTCATTGAGATTGGCCTGCATATCATCCACAATCAAAATTTTTTGCGTCATATCCGATTTCATCTGGTTTCCCTTGTGCTGATGAGTCGCTTTCGGGCAGACAACGACTACTAGAAAATAACAAACGAGATGTATTATTTAATCTAACATAAAAATCAGGTTTAATATTTGAACCAAACCTGACAGGTTTTCAAAACCTGTCAGGTTTAATATCGGGGTTACAAAGCCTAATTCACTATGCAAGATACTCAATTGGAAGTCCTGTCACAAACACTGTCTTGGTTAGAACAAGGTCAACAAGTTGCTTTAGTCACAGTCGTCAAAACTTTAGGCACAACACCGCATCCCAAAGGCACATTACTCGCCGTGCTTAAAGATCGACAAATGATGGGATCAGTTTCGGGTGGTTGTATTGAAGATGATATCGTAGATCGTGTGTTATCAAGTGAATTTGATCGCCCTACCGTACTCACTTATGCTATCACAACCGAACAAAGCCAGCGCATCGGTTTGCCCAATGGTGGCACAATAGAATTAATCTTAGAACCTTTATCCAATGTTGAAAGTATCAAACCCGCAGTCAAGGCGTTACAACAGCGGCAATTGATAGCACGACAACTTGATCTCAACACAGGAAGAATCACTTGGCAAACGGCCCCCAGCGAACAAAGGGTATATTATGATGATCAACAATTCATCAACGTTTACGGGCCAAATTGGCAATTGCTTATCATTGGGGCAGGACAAATTGCCCATTATCTTTCTGAATTTGCCTTAGCTTTGAATTATCAAGTTATTGTCTGCGATCCGCGCCAAGAATACACCACTACTTGGCAAACAACAGGAACACACAAAGAACACTGTATGCCAGATGAAGCCGTAATGGTATGGGCACAAGATAAACGCAGTGCCGTCGTGACATTAAGCCATGATCCTAAATTAGATGACTTAGCCTTATTAGAAGCTTTAAATTCACCAGCGTTTTATGTCGGCGCATTGAGTTCTCAAAAAAGTCACGAAAAACTATGTAAGCGTTTGAAAAGCTTAGATATATCAGAAACCGCATTAGCACGATTACATGCCCCCGTTGACTTATCAATTGGGAGCCATACGCCACCAGAAATTGCCATTACCATTTTGGCTGAAATAACCGCCGTGCGAAATAATGCCTTACCCTTAAAACTCGACACTTCCCCCAACAACTTGAAATCATCAAAGCTTCGGCAGTTATGGCATGATTTCAAAAGTAAAAAAGGATTGTAGAGACGCGATGCCTCGCGTCTCTTCGCGTATCAACACCGGCATGATTTCAAAAATAGAGTAAACGCGAGGCATTGAGACGCGAGGCATTGAGACGCGAAGCATTGAGACGCGAAGCATCGCGTCTCTACAAAAAATACGCCATTTATTTACAATTTGATATGACTAATATACTCAGTCAATTCCGTCAGAATCTCTTCAGAATCAACCAAAATAAACCCAGCAACTTTTTGAAATTTATCATTTTCAATCATAGAAGCCAGATGAGCAATGGCCTCAGTTTGTTTCACCTTTTTCAGGTGAAGCAAATATTGATGGAAGTTTTTCAAGATCGTCGGTTTTTGACTTGATTTGTAGTGTTCCCCATTTAACCAAAAGATGATTTGCTCATTTAAGAAAATCAAATCTTTCAGTTTAAATGATTTTAACATCCCTTTATACTTGTTCCAATTCAGCATCAACTGTTCAGGCGACACTTTCAAAGTCGTCTCCAAGCTCTTTTTGAAACTCATAGCCGCCTTGATACCCACAATACCCGCAATAATCTTAATATGCAGTTCGCTAATGTCATCTAACCGCTTAATCAGGTTCGATACCTTTTCCCAAGCGCGACGATCAGGCGTTTTATTCAAACCCGATCCAGTAGACAGGTGATCTTGATTATCAAAAATATCCTCTGGATCGAGGAAATGATGATTTTTTTGGATAAAACCAATCACCCGCGCATCAATCCCCTTGTCATCAGCCCATAACAACCAATCTTCCACTGTCGGCGCAAATTCATATAAATTAAAACGGGACACTAAAGCAGGATCTAAATCCGTTAATTGATACTCCTCTCCCTCATTAACGGCAGAAATCACAATACTTCCCTTAGGCAACTCTTTACCTGCTAAAGTCTTATTCAAGCTTAAATCTTGAACCGATTGCAGAATTTCTGGTCTAGCGCGATTCAACTCATCCAGAAAAAGCACAATCGGTTTATTCTCAGTCGGCCACCAATAAGGGGGTAAAAATTCAGAATGCCCCGTTTGCTCATTCTTATGCATCAACCCAATTAAATCACCCGGATCACTCATCTGCCCCAAAAAAAAGACCACCACTTTCATCCTCTTTTTTTTATAAAACTGAGAAATGATTTGTGATTTACCAATACCATGTTTCCCGATTAACATAATATTTTGTTCAGAAGGCGTTACCTTCAAGATTTCAATCAATTCTGGTACATCAACTTTTATAGCAGCCATAATAATCCAGTGTAGGGTGGGCTTGTTCTTGACGTTTTTGCGCGCAAAAACGTCAACATCGAAACGTGTTTTGGTTGCCCACCAAATTAAATATTTATGTTTATGAATTGATGGCACTGGGGTAGTATCGTTTAGAAAGCTTCACACAAGGGCAACCACAAGGGATTGCCCCTACATACCCATTTTTTGTAGGGGCAATCCCTTGTGGTTGCCCCTATTTGTCGAGATCATTGAAAATCCGAAAGCTTGAGTTTTCATGTATCGATTTTGCATAAAGATTTGAATCAATCCCATTCAATGACCCCAGTGCCGAATTGATGTCGGGTGGGTAAAGATTGTTGCCCACCTTGCCTCTACGACAACACTTATCCCTTCACCAATTCCCTTGTATTCTCATCCGTATATTTAATCCATCCCCTTTCATAAGAATTTGTTCTGTGTATTTTAAAAAGAATACCTGAATCACGTAATTCGCGAATGGTTTGAATGGTAAACCGTAAATTTTTGAGCGTTTCTTGAAATTTACTATATGGAATATCAATCTCCATTTTTTCCGTTTTAGACAAACGCACAACCAATTTCACTTTGATCTCATATTGTCTGACATAAAATTCCAACTGATCTTCTCTCGCAATCTCATTGATTTTCGCAATGATAGCCTGATGTTTAAGCCCCTTAATCTTCTTCTTTTTAACTTTATTCTTTTCTCTTTCAAGACACTTCGCATCAAGCCGGTTATATTCTATGCGCATCTTATCAACAAGCGTATAAACTTGCTCAAGCTCATAAACGGGAGAATTAACCCGATAACGATCATCAATGCACAATTCATGTTGATCATTAAATCGGATAGAAAAATCTTGATCACGGTAACATGTTGAAGGCGACAAGATTTTAAAAGTGCAAACCGCTTCAGATTTACGGTATTCATATTGATGATGTGAAGGTTTCAAGAAAATGAAGCCATCTATCGTGCTTAATTTGTCTTTGAGCCTTGAAATAAGCGCCTGTTTATTTTCGGTACCCAGCACCACAATAGGGCTATCACCTTTAAAGTGTTCCCTAAATACTTTTTGGAGAGTGCTATCATGTAAAAGTCGGCTCATTTTATTCCCTCATTTTCACTTCAAAAATGAAATGTATCTATCTACCAGAATCATTTCTGATTTTAAAACTGATGCCCGATTTTTGCAATTCTCTTATATCCTGAATAACAGAACGCAAATCCTTTAAAACTTCTTGAAATTTGTTGTAAGGTATATCAAATTCAACGATTTTTCCACCCTCAATCCGCACTGTCAGTTTCAATTTGATAGAATATTCTCGAACAGAAAACTCAAATCGATCCTCTTTAGCAATCTCCTTCACTTTAGCCACAATCGCCTGTTGTTTCAGTTTATTAATCTTTTCCCTTTTTAACTGACGCGCTTTTTTCTTTTGATATTCCACTTTCAGTCTATCAATAAAAGTATAAATTTGTTCAATTTGATAAACCATCGCACGAGAAGAAAAGTGTTTTATCATCAACTCATTGTTTTCATTAAACTTAAGCGTAAAAGAATCACTATTATAGTATCCATCTTCTTTATCAGATACCTCGAAATGACACAATTTATCAGGCTCATTATCCCGACGAGAATAATAAATTGAAATGATAATCCCTTTGCTTTTTTCCAATTGAGACTTGATAGAAGTCATCAATTTTTTATGTGCAATGGGCGCTTTCATCACAGGTATGTCACCCGTAAAATGTTCTTGCAACGCTTTAGCAACTGTTTTAGGATGTAAAGACATGATTAATAATCAGAGATAAAAATGTGTAGGCAATCACTTTAACAACTTTTGATTATACGCTAACCCAAAATATCAAACAATGGCCTGTAGAGACGCGATGCTGAGACGCGAAGCTGAGACGCGAAGCTGAGACGCGAAGCTGAGACGCGAAGCTGAGACGCGAAGCTGAGACGCGAAGCTGAGACGCGAAGCTGAGACGCGAAGCATCGCGTCTCTACAGGTAGGCCAATGCATATCATTAGGTTATTCGCAAATCAATATCAGTCTTAGGGGCAAAGTCTTGCAATTTGGGTGATGAGAGTTTGATAGGATAGAATGCTGATTAAAATCAGCGAAAATCAGGCCATCATCACCATCATCAGCCTTCTATCAAATGATTGAAAAAGAACCTCACCGTTATGACTGAATTGTTTCAATCCTCAATCTCAATCCACAACGGCATCCCTCTATGGGTATCAACCGCCTTCAATAACTTTTGCCTCACATAAAAGGCCTCATTTTTCCGACAGCGAATTTCCCAAATTCCCTTTTCATTTTTCGGATGCCCGCGCAAAAGCGTTTCTTGAACGGCCTGAGGCAATTCTCGATTAGGCCGAAAGCCTAAAGTGACAAATTCCTGCCATTCCCGGCTACCCGATGACGAAACCCACTCTTCATTCGCCGGTTCAACATAAACGATTCGAGATAAAACAAAATCCAAATGTCGCAGTTTCTCATGGCAGTAAGCATGTAAATGATAACGATTATCGGCAAAAACCAGATGATTAGGAGAAATCACACGCGCCTGAATATCATCGGGTGCCACTGCCTGATATTCAATCAACACCGTTTTATGATGACGTAAGGCCGCCAAAATCGGTTGAATCACTTGACGCGGCAACTTTGTACGTAACAAACGATCCACATTCGTTAATTCAATATCACTCCAATCCGTTTCATTTAAATAATGTGCGCGTAAATTTTGTCCCAGTAAATAATCTAAAAACGCCATAGTCTCTTGACTAATGTAATGTGGCACAAAATCCTCTTCAGGCACATGGCGTTTCAATGATTTATCATAGCGCATCTGTCTTGGATATTGCTCACGATATGCATTAAGAATATTTTGAGCCGTTTGGCGCGTCAACTGAAAAGTGTTCACCAAATCACTGGCCGCAATCCCATCCCCCCAATATAATTGTGTTTCAATATAGGCAAAACGAATTAAAGTATCAAATTTCATAAAGTTTTATTTTTCTAGGATGTATATCATAATATCATTAAAAATCATAAACTTATACTCTGTGGCACTCTGTGCTACTCTGTGTTGAAAAATTTTTTTCTTTTAGACTTTATCCATTAATTTGTAAAATTTTTTACAGGTCAAAAAATATATAGGTTGTTTTTTATATTGACATACCCCATATTTTGAGTCTCGCCAATTTTATTATACCTGGCGCGGGAATAAACTTAACTTTTATTTTTTGGCAACCCCAGGTTGCCACCTGGGGCTATGATCTCGCTACGCTCGTTACTGCGTTTCATATTCAACCCTTTCAGGGTTGTGCGTTTTAAGTTTATTCCAGCAAAGAGTATAACAATTAACAAAGGATACAAGGTGTTAAGAATACGAATCCAATCAGCCAAAAAGAATGGCATACCTTATCAATATTTAGACATACTCCACGATGCCATAGTCAACGCATGGATTGCGGCTGGCGCAACATCAGAACAAATCACGGGCATGAGTGCCCTCCCTTGGCATTTTGCCCCATTAGGCAAACAAAATAAACAAGGCAAAATAGTACACACCTTAATTGTCTCAACGCCGGATGCGACATTAGCGCAATGTTTAGCCAAGATAAATCCTGACAATATTTTTTATGCCCGTGCCAGCACGGTTGAAAAAGTGCATTTCGCTGGCGCTGAGATCAAAATTGAAGTCGATCCCATATTGCCTAATCAAAATGCACTTGGTGTTTTAATGCTCTCACCCTTAGCGATTAGCGATAAAACGGCATCCCATAAAAAACGTTGGCACAAACAGCTTCGACAATGTGATTTAAGCGCCGCGATTAATCACCGTCTATCTCGTATTGCAGGGCGTGAAATCAAATTAGAAATCCAACCCGATACCCTCTATTTGCGTTGCAATCCTGATCATTCAGTGTTAGTGCCCATGAAACTGATGCGTAATGGCAAAACGGCCTTTGTCATTGGCATGAGTGCGCCCTTGGTATTGACGGGTAGTGATGACGATTTGCGCTTCGCGTGGTATGCCGGTATCGGCGAAAAAACACGTAATGGTTTTGGGTGTATGGGTTTAGCGGAACAAGGGCTAGGGAGATAGCGTATGCAGGATTGGATGAAAAAGGCTAGAAAAACGGCTGAAAAAACCTATAGCGATTTTTTAAACCAAGTTGTCATTGAACAGGTTATCAAACATGATCGAATTGGATTATTGCCCGATAAGAAACTGGAAAAGCTAAATAACGGGGATTTAGCTGATGTTCGCACTGTTCGATTAATGTCTATTAGTGGTAAAGGCAGTGAACAATATCCTCAATATACTAATATCACCTTATTAGATCATCTCCTTTCTGTCACCAGGGGCAGTCTGTTGTTAGCCGCAATGAATTGGCTCAGCAAAAATGCTGACATGGCAGAAAATTTACTCACTAAAAAATTGGCCGTCATTGCCGCTACCGCTTTTTTACATGATTTAGATAAAGATTTAGAACAAGCACGTCGTCTCGTTGATCTCAAACCGGCTGATGTCACTGAACGAATGAAACGATATGGCATTGACGCTTTTTTAGAAAAGGCAGGTATCAGTTTAACGTCTGAACAACTCTTACATCTCATTGAACAGGTAGAAGATACCCAATCTTATCGTCATCTAACAACCCCCTTGCCTGAAGGGATCGGTGATGAATTAGCGCATTATGTCAAATTAGCCGATAAATTAGATGGCATTTGGCTGGATTCTGATCCGATAAAAGGCGGCCTCAATGGCGTCATTAATAGATTAGAAAGAGACAATAGCTGTTTTGATGAAAATAGCCTATTACCTCATTGGCAACCCGTTGATATTTATGATCCTCATCACCCCTTTTTATTGGATAAATTACAACTGTTTTTGTCTTTGTTTAGTCAAGCCACCGGTATTCCGCCTTTGTTAGAAGGCCATCATGATGGCCGTTTATATTTGTTATTGCCTAAAAGCCATTTTGAACAGATTGTGAATAAGGCACTCAATAAGTTGGGCGAGGTATTGCCATTTGGTTTGGAAGTCGATATTTCTAATGTCGGTGTACCGGCCATCTTAAATGGGCAACCAAATCATGCGGAATTGCAAGCTTTGATGCTCAATAAAATCAAAATGTCGCATGACAAACTCGGCAAATTGCTCACAGTGAAAGCCAAATATAAAGAACAGCTAACTCAAAACCTCGATGACTTATTAGGCACAATGGGATTAAATCCCCGTTTCCCAAAAGCCTCATCCAAACAATTAATGACGTTGTACGACAATTTGGAAGGCTTAGGCGCGGAAGAAGAAGAATGGATTCGCGATGCCGCTTTTCTGGCTTTAATGCTGAATCTAAAAATTGATAAAGGTAAAACCCTGACTTATGAACAGCGCGAAACCGCTTTATTAGAAACGATTCAATTGAAACGCCCCGATTTTATCAACGAACTTGATGAACAAAAATCGCGTTGTGTTGTCACAGCATTATGGGCAATCACTTTGGCTAATGAAAATAAGGCCTTAAAAGAGGCGATTTGGGAAGAAAACGGTTTACTTCAACGCTGGTTAGAAGGCTCTGAAGATCAAATTGGTTTTAACCCATTTATGGAAATGGGCGACAGTGATGAAATCGCGCAGCAAGTTAAAGCGCATTTTCGAGCTTTACTCAGCAATCAGCGCGTTGTGGCAAAAGATGAAAAAGCCAAAGGGCGTTGTTTATTCACTGATGAACCGACAACATTTGATAATCCGATTAATCAAGCCAGTGGTTTATTAGGCCTTAAAATTTCAGCCTTTTCCGGCCGCGATCATCGCCCAGAATTGCTCACTTCTGATAAACCCCATACAGTAGTCAGCCCCGTCTCTATGGCAGAACATAAAATACGCCATGACATTCAAGGGGGTAATAAAGATAGCGTACCCACATGGATTTCGTCACCTAGCACACTGGGATTATTTGGCGGTTTGATTTTAAATCAAAAAATGTCGCCCCTCTCTTTATTTGATATGAGTCGGCTTGATACCAAAAAAGGGACGGTTTTATCTGGACATGAGACATATCAAGGGCGTTTACGCTTAGCCAAACTGGAACGGTTATCAGAAAAAACAAAAGATCAAGTGACTCAATTACGCTTGTTATTAACCGCGGCCCGTCGCACCGGCCGCCCATTTCATGTTTTTCGAGGTTTACCAACGACTCAACGCGCCTTTTTTTATTATGATGCCATGCCCCCTTTATTGAAAAAACTCATTGGAAACAATGCGTTACGTTTGGAACAACTCCCCAATGCCTTGGCACAGGTGGAACTGGCACAAACCTTTTTAGAACACAATAATCTGGGTTATGAAGTCTTAAATCGTTATGTGACGACTGAAACGCGCTTTGGCGCGATTTGTTTAGCATGGTGTATATTAAACAAAGAGGAAAAACCTTCACCAGCAGTCATTGTGACTAAAAAACGTTTACGTGATGAATACTTAAATTATAGTGAGGCAAAGATGACAAAATCTGATAACGCCCTTGTCGAACTAGGCAAGGCTGCGACTACTATTCAGAAATATGTTCGCACTGATGCATCTACCAGCGAACAAATGAAAGTTTTCAAGATTTGTTTGGAGACGGTGAATGCGCTTCGTAAAGTGCCGGTACCACAAGATACGCCAGAATCGTTGATTTATGCTATCGCGGGTGAATTGGAAAATGGTTTGAAAGGTAAAGCGAAGTATGACAATCATGAAAAACAGTTTGAAGGCTGTTTGCAATTCGCTAAACAATTTGTCAATGATGTCTGGCTTGGTGTGATGAAGGGCAAAATGCTGAGTCATAGCACATTGCGCGTTTTTGGCAGTATTTATCGGATGGCGTTTCTTCAAGCGTATTTACAAGGGCAGTCAAATTCTTGATAAGAGCAGACACACAGATATCAATGCCATTAACACAGTTAGGGCGAGCACGCAGGTTCGCCCCTACAATCACATAATACATATGGTTTTTGCAACCCCGAAGGGGTTGAATGTGAATAGCCCCAGGTGGAACCTGGGGTTCCAAAAAAAAGCCTCAACGGTGGTTGGTGGGTTTGAATGTTTTAACAAACATCAAATCGGCCAGGCTATTTTTATTTATTTTATTCCACCCCAGGTTCCACCTGGGGCTATTCACATTCAACCCCTTCGGGGTTGTTTAACCCCATTTTCGAGGACTTTGAAAACACAAAATCAGCATGAAACGAAGTTCAGCGTAGCTAAAAATACCCGCTAAAAAAAGCTCTCAGTCAACACCCTAGGGCGAACCTGCGTGTTCGCCCTTATTGCGGAAATGATTTTTCTGAACACTTATAACCCCCCAAAGGATAACCAAAATGAATCGTTTCACCCCATTTTTAGGCAATATTGATGAACTATTCAAAACCACGCAAGGCGAAAAAAAGGAATACGTTCAACCCGCATTAAAAAATCTCGGCAGCCTCAGTCTCGTACTGGTTCGAGAAGCCATTGCACCCGTCGTCTTTCGCAACTCTGAAGAAGAAATCACGGATATTGAAATCGCATTGAATGAGGGCAACAGCGAAACGTATGTACGTGCTGTCGCCAACAAATTCAAATACCCCGAAAAAGGGCGCGGTTTACAAATCCTCCGGTTATTTAATAAGGCCGGCGGCAAGATGCCGCAAAACAAAATCGTTTTGACTAAAAAAATGAACCCATCAGAGGGTTTTGATTTAAATAGTCTGGTATTCGGAGATTCCACAGTTTGGGATAGCAATGTTTTACCCGTGAAAGCAGCCGTGAATTATTCCGATGCCCTCAGCCTCTTACCCAAGCATTATTGCGTCGATGCCACTTTCCATAATCGGGCTTTTGAAGACGGCACTTTGTTTGATGCCGAATCTAAGAAAAACAGCGAGAACTTATTTAATCGCCATTTCGTCAAACCCGGCACCTTGCTCGTACAAGTCTTATCCACTCGCGGCCGTTTATTGCCACAGATGGGTTTAGATCATTTATTATTAAGCCTCGGTGTTGCCGGCACTTATGGTGGGCAAACCTCTGTTTACGGCACCAATATTCGGACACATCTCGCTGGCATTTATGCCGGGCGTTTTGAACAACCAGAAACATCGCCCTACCAAATCGTCCGAACCTTAGCCAATCCCGAAGCTTGGGATGAACCATTGTTCAAGGATGTTAAACGCTTAACCACCCGTTTAGAGGAAGTGTTAAGCCCAGTGCATGACATCACGATGACCGCTCAAGAAGTAGGTGATTATCAGAACAAACTGCTACAACGCTTTGAATCCGATTTTGAAAACCTAGAAAAGGATTATCAAGAGGCGGCTGGCAAAGTCGCTGACTTTTTCGATCAATGGTTTAAGGGTAAAAAAGAGAAATAGCATGAAAATAAACGCAATCGGTATACGTGCCACCACGCTGACTCCCTTTGTTTATCATAGTCTTATGGTACAAGGGGGCAGTGCGACTTTGCCTGAATTGATCAGTGATAGAGCGATTGCGTTTGGATTAGCGGCAACATTAGGTATGCTACATACCAGTGTTGCCCTACCCAAAAAGGATTATTATCGCCACTTGAAAGCCATGCCTTATCGTACCTCGGTATTCACAACCGATAAACCGCGATTATTAGCGCCCCTGATTCGCCGTTTAAACCTGACAGAGGAAGGCGGTTTTCCACCTAAATTACAAAGTGTCGTGAAACGCGGTAATCTCAAAGACTTTTTCCATACGCAAGAAGTACCCGAAGGGCAAATCTTTACAGGCGCTATTTTTGGATTCGATGACTTTAATCCCTTCCAAGAACAAGAAAAATTGGTTATTCGCATAGGGCTACATCGCAATGGCATGGTATTACTGGAAAAACAAGAACATCAAGAGGCCGTGCGCTTAAATGCCGCAACCGCTACACTCTTTAACAGTGAATTACCCGTAGAACGATATTGCTTACACTATCTGCAATTATCGCCAGCCTATTCTTTGAAAGAAGCCAAGGAAGAAGTGATGAAATGGCAATAAAGAACTCAAAAGGGGCAACCACAAGGGATTGCCCCTACGGGCAGATTGTAGGGGCAATCCCTTGTGGTTGCCCTGGTTTTCCAATGGTATTGAAACTGGAGCGTTCCTGCACTAGGTTTTCGTTTATCCATTCAAAGATGTAAATAAACACGGTTACCCCAAACCTGACATGTTTTAAAAACCTGTCAGGTTTTTGGCTTTAAAAACAGGAACTTAAACAATGTCACTCACCATTGCCGCTCATTGCGTAGAAAGCATCACCACTGATGGATTATCCTGGTTACAACATCAATTATTAACTTGCGAGAAACCCATTCGCATTGCTGACGCGCCGACAGGCGCGGGTAAAAGCTTTGCTTTCCAAAAAGCCATGATAAAACAGAAACACCGCATTTTGTTTATCGTGCCAACAAAACGATTAGCCCAAAACCTGATCAGAGGATTATTCGATGACTTAATCAAACCAGAATCCGAAGGCGGAGCGGGTTGGGATACCCAAAAAGCCCATAATAAAGTCTCATTATGGAGTTCAGATGCCACCCAAAAATTGCGAAATGAAGGCATCACCAAAATCGGTGCCCATCGAATACGCGAACTGTTTACATTAGATGAAACACGCGAAGGCGGTGAAATGATTGTCGCGGTACCCGAATCCGTGAATAATATACTGCTTCGCAGGTTTCCCAGTTCAGGGCAAACCGATGTCGGCGTTTTCCACGTATTGAATGCCTTCGATCATATCGTCTTTGACGAATTTCATACCATTCAAGCCAGAGGTTTTGGACTCGCAGCCGTTTTTGCCAAACTAGCCGCAGCATTATGGCAAGACGGTACAAAAGTTCGCGCCAAAATCAGCTTTTTATCCGCCACACCCATTAATATCATGCCCGTGCTGAAGCATTTGGAGATTGAAGAAACCGTCATTGAACCACTTTCTGAACCGGTAGGCAACCAAGGGCGATTTATTCATGGCGATGTGCAACTGCATTTTGCCAACGTAGACAGTTTAGCCGAATTAATGCGGCAATATACCGACGCGATGCAAGCGCAAGCGGCCAACAATCGGCAAACGGTTGTCATTTATAACAAATTAGAAGATTTGCAGCGACAAATCCCCGCATTAGAACAAGCTGTACTCGCTGCGAACATCCAACCAGAAGACTGCTTATTAATCAATAGTATTGATGACAGCAAAGCCGATTTAAAACAAGTGGGCCGATTCACCGTAGGGCGCGGCCAAAATCCATTAGATTTCAAAGTCTTACTCACCACATCCAGTGTAGAAATGGGAGTCACATTCAAGGCTGATTTATTATTAATGGAACCTGGCTTTGAACCCATGAATTTTTTACAACGCTATGGACGAGTAGCGCGTGGCGAGCATCAAGGGCAAGTGATAGTGCGATTTGACGAAGGCTTGGCCGATCAAAAACCGTGGTTGCGTACATTATGGGCTTGGTATCTCAAAAACGAAGGCAAGCGATTACAAATTCAAGACTTAACAGATATATTATGTCAGTCTATAGCCAAACGGTTTAAAGACGGGAAACATTATGACTGTTTATCCAAGCGCGCCAGCTACGTTGCCGGCTTATATTGGCACGTTTTACTCAAGCATTTCAGTAGCAACCGTCATCGCCAACAACATTTATATCGCTATCGTCCAAAAGTCGCCAAAATCGTCTCAGGCAAATTGAAAGTCATTCGCGAAATGGCGGCCAATGATCAATACAAAGAGGCCATCACCGCTTGGTGTCAACGCTTAGAACAAGAAATGCTAACGCTACGAGACATAGAACCCCGTATCCGCATCATCGACGGAGAAGGGGAAGTTTTTCAAGTGCCACAACATTTATTACAACGCGCCACGGATATTGTTGATCGCTATCCCATCACGTTTGGCAAAGACGATTGCCAAGAAATCCGTATCACGGGAAAATTAGGGGACTATTTTTTAGATAAAAACCGTTATATCCCCAAAACACGGCAGTTTTACTTGCCCAATAGCTTGATACCCGTGGCACTGAAAGATGATTATCAAATCATTACAAACTGGTGTGCCGCATTAGAAAAACAACGAGAAAACAGTCTCGCTTGGGATAAAGACTTTGGTTTTCCAGAATCGATGCAGGCCGCAATGGATTTAGTCCAATGGACAGGATTAGCGGTGAGCAATGAGACAGCATTGGAAACAGCACATAGCGTTTTATGAATGGCTTGCCATTAAGTACTGAACCATAAATTTTCAGGCATTTTAATAGAAGCAATCGGGGCAACCACAAGGGATTGCCCCTACAACCGTACCCGTAGGGGCAATCCCTTGTGGTTGCCCCATCAACAAGGCCCCACAAAAATGATAAGGAACCCTGATTATGAAAAAAGTTGCGTCATTACGTTATGGAGTCGTTTTTAAAAAGGCATTTTGTGTGCCTGAAATTTTTACCGCCTTTGTCCGTGATTTTCTGGATATTGAACTCAAAATTGATCACGTTGAAACAGAAAAGTCTTTTATTCAACCACTGGGGCGGGTATTGTCTCGCTTTGATCTGTTTGCCGAAGATCAAGAAAATCGTGTCATTGTCGATATTCAACATGTCCGTTATCCTGATCATTATGATCGTTTTCTGCATTATCACTGTGCCGCCTTATTAGAACAGATTACGGATGCCTATAGTTATCATCCAGACTTGAAAGTCTTTACACTAGTTGTACTCACGTCTGGGGATCGACATCAAAAAGATGTGGCCGTCATAGATTTCGATCCCAAGGATTTGCAAGGCAATCCGTTAAACGAAATTCCACACAAAATTCTGTATATCTGCCCCAAGTATTTGAATGACGAAACACCAGCGGCCTATCGAGAATGGATGTTAGCGATTCAAGATACCTTAGATGAACAGGTTGAGGAAAACGATTACACCGTGCCAGAAGTGCGTCAAATATTTGATTACATTGAAAAATATTTAATTTCTCCAGCAGAACGGGCCCGCATGTTTGACGAATATGGGGAAGAGCAAGTCAAGCAAGAACATTTTGTAAAAGGGGTGACTAAAGGCATAGAAAAAGCGAAACTGGACATAGCAAAAGAAATGCTTGAGAAAGGCATGGAAGTCCGTCTGATTAGTGAGATCACCAAGCTCTCTGAAGAAGCGATTACCCATTTAAAAAAAGAAAACTCAATGGCATGATGCTCCAAAACTGGACACACCAAACCGCGTTTTACGAACGAGTCGAACGCCTCAATTTACACGGCCTACATTTTCAACATGTCACATTATGCCAGCGGCGAGCGTGGATGTATTTTCACGGCATCAATTTCGCCCAATGGCATGATCGCGTAGCCACGGGTACCGCAAAACATACCACCAGCTATGCGCGAGATCATTCGACAACAGGTTTATTGGGTTTAGCCCCCGATAGAATTGATTGGCAAAAGCAGATCGTTTATGAAAACAAAGGTACGGCGGGCGCGATAGAAGCTTCGCATAATCAAACCGCTTTTTATGCCGTGATGTTGTCCATTGCCACGGGGCAGACATGGCAAGCCGTGACACATATTTTATCATCGCGCAAACGTCGGCCTGTACCCATTGATGACAAGCGATTACAAGCATTATGGGCCGCGTCTGAAAAATTAGAGGCCTTGGCACAACAAACCAAAGTACCCAAAGCCTCCCAAATTCCGCTTTGTCAAACCTGTTCATTGATGCGATTTTGTGGGTTTGATTAACATAAGAATACCGGCCCTACATCGAACAAGTGATCAAAAAATACGGGCAATATAAACCGGCTCATGGTGAAGTCGAAGTACAAACGATTTTTGATCGGGAACATGATCATTATCAATTCGGTAGTGTCGGTTGGCATGGACAAAAACGGATTCGGGGTTGTGTGTTACACCTTGATATTAAACAAGGGAAAATTTACAAAAGCTTGCCCAAACCTGACAGGTTTTCAAAACCTGTCAGGTTTTTATTGACTGATAAAGGGCGAACACGCAGGTTCTGATAAAGGGCGAACACGCAGGTTCTGATAAAGGGCGAACACGCAGGTTCTGATAAAGGGCGAACACGCAGGTTCTGATAAAGGG
>QNEL01000105.1 GCA_003645185.1 Candidatus Parabeggiatoa sp. nov. 3 | reverse complement strand
CGTTGATATTTTAAAATGGAACAATTGAACACTCATTTCACCCATATTGACATCTAAAACTGAACAACGGGACATTCAAAAATATTTAACAAAATCAACTACTTATTTTTATTCTTTTTTCTTTCTTCGTTGATTAAAATTTCACAATGACTTGGGAATGAAGTCTCACACAGACGATTCACTATTTTTTAACATGTCTTTCAATGTGGCTATCTTTTACGATATTGAAAACCTTTTAAAAGGATACCGTTTTTCTCAACAATTAATCACGAAATCACGCTTCGAGCTAAGGTGAATGGGTAATTGGATGGGGAGGGTAGGGTGGCTGTGGAATCATTTTTTATAACGCTTCAGTCCGCTTCAGTCCGCTTCAGTCCGCAAGAGACGCTTAGATTGCAGAGAGAACTTCTTTAGCACCTTTAGCGCCTTTCGCAAAAAAGCGCGTTTATTAAATACAATCGCGACTACGACTGGCCCTATTGCTTTAAAATAAAGGCCCTTTTTTAGAGTTCAATGAACAACAATTAACTCTATGTGAATACTCGGTTTAACCAATTCTTAAACGCGCTTATTTCAGGTGAGTTTGTGTCAATCAAATGTTTTTCAGGTTTTTTAAAATCCAGTAGGATTCTTAAATCTCTACCCGGTTTTTCTTGCCAGGCTAACCAAGTATAGATTGTCGCTTTACTACGACGGTGATGTCGTCCTTCTGGTTCAAAAAGCTGAACGGGCAATTCGTTAAGACAATGTGTCGCTTTGTCTAACAAATCACGTTGTTGCCCCTCACGCACTGTTTGTTTGACTAAATCTTCTAACATGCCATCATCTTTGTGATTAGGCAGCAGCCATAAACCGACATCCGGTAAGCCGTCATCATTTTGAAATACGCTGCCTTCATAAGCTTGGGTAGGGGGCGGCGTAATAACATAACCAGCATCTTCTAGGGGGAGAGTGAGTTGCTTCCAGCGTTCTGAGAATCCACCGCTAATCCCCGTATGATCAGCATCTGCGACAATTCCCAATTTTTGCAGTGTTTGATTCTCGTCCGCAAGATTATCCAGTAACTCGGGTAAAATAGTCGGCATTTTGGACACGCCGCCCCCTAAAACTTGCCCACATTGATCTGGTGGCAGAATTGAGATATTCAGATTCCATAATCGACACAACCTACTAAAAAAATCAACATCACATCGACCTTCTACTAGCAGAGTTGCCTTTGCTTCTTCTTTTGGTTTGCCGGGTGTCATTTTTAGCGTACCTCTAACTCTGCTTGAGTCACCGTTTGCATGCGTTGTTTATCGTATGTTGTCGCTATCACTTCACCCTGATTACTTTTTCTGGCGCTGCGCCCTAACCGAAAAAGTATGGCTTCTTCTTGACTGTTCAGAGACGCGGTTTGGAAAGCGGTAATACAATCCCAACTATGGGTTGTCGCAAAGACTTGAACATTTAAATGTGTGGCAAATTTAAATACAAAATCCCATACTTGAGGTTGGATGGTGTAATGTAAGCCATTTTCAAATTCATCTATGAGTAAAAAACCATTACGCGCATTCACGAGCGCAAGAATGATGTGAAAGAGGTGGGTTGCTCCATCGCCCAAACTTTTTAGGGGGAGTTGTTTTTTGTTATCGTAAATCAACATGGGAATCTCCCTTCTTCTGCCAACAACCACAATTTTTTGGATGCTGTTATCTATGAGTCGCAAACCGTTTTTGACTTCTTCCTCTAAAGACGGGCTGAGAAGGATGCGATCCCATAATTCTGCTACGGTGTCGTCAGTCAATTGTTTGGTTGGAACAAATCGAACATTCAGTTTTGTTTCAGCATTTTTAGGTAAACGCCACCGGTTCGCTTTGGGAGAGTCAGTTAATGAAAAGCGAAATTTAAATTCACCCCCTTGTTCAACTTCTATGACTAAGTCGGCATCGTTGAGCGGGTTATCATCTGATAATTGTTGCTCATTAATACGGACAAGCCGTCTTTCATCTTCATTTTCAATCGTTCGGTAAGCATAAATATGTAGTTTTAATCTCTTTTTAATCTCTTTGAGAGAACCTATTTCGATACCATCACGACCTAACTCTGGAAATTGATAACCATGAAAAATAGGGCAAAATGGGGTTTCAAGTATGGCAGGTTCCTTTTTTTCGGGTTGCATGATTTCTTCCCAATTTTCTCCCCTTTCTTCAATCAGTTCATAGAGGATTCTTGGAGAAGCATTTTTAGCGTAAATATATAACGCTTCTAACAAACAACTCTTTCCAGAATTATTCTTGCCAACAATCAGATTGAGTCGGCCTAGCTGTTCAATTTTGAGTTCTTTGAACAGACGAAAATGCTTAATATACAGCGAATCTAGCATCTTTTTATAAATACTCCTCAAAATTTATCACATTGTTACGAAATCTTCATTTTTTTCAATTAAGCTGTGGAATCATTTTTGATAACTTTTCACTTAAGAAGTTTTGCGCGCAAAACTTCTTAAGTGAAAAAGAGGCGCAAGAGAGATTTCAGAGAGAACTTCTTTAGCGCCTTTAGCTCGAAAGCGTCAAAGCGCGTTTATTAATATCGATATCAATCGCGACTACTACCAGAAAACTTGAGCATCAAAATAGATTAAATAGCTTAGTCCATTTCACCATAATTCAATCTCTTTTTTGAAATCCTTAATGTCTATAACGTCGTCATTGGCAATCGCATCTTGAGCTTGACTAATCTTATCCAACACATAAAGCCTGTACATCATATCATCAATACTCGCTGTCTCAGGTAACGTTGATATAGCACCAAAAGCTTGTTGCTTGAGTGTTTCCATAGTAAAAACATTTTTTGTAAGTGACTAACCTAACTTTTAATTGTCAATCATCCCTTGTTTCAAATCGTTTGTCAAAATCACGAGAGCCAGTCAAGTTTTTAATATCAAATCATACCAATAATATCTTACCACAATACAAAGCCCTATTGCTTTAAATTGACGGGGATATTTAAGGGCTTTCGTAGAGTGGGATCGCTGTCGCGACAATCTCAAAGATTCTGCCAAAATCGCTCCAAACGCTTGCCCACCATTCTCAAGCTTAGCGACTTCGCGTGAGATAAACCTCACGCTTTTCGCTGCGGCGCAAAGGTGAATGGATAATTGGATGGGGAGGGTAGGGTGGCTGTGGAATCATTTTTTATAACGCAAAAGACGCAAGAGAAGCTTAGATTTAATATCAGTAAAACTCAAAACTGGCGTGAACATTGACTGTTCATTATTTCACGCTAAAGTTTCGCGAGCGAAACTTTAGCGTGAAATATAGTTTTGTTCAAAAGTTCAGGTGTCCAGAATTTATCTATTTTTGGCCTTGGGCAACTTGGGCAACTAGACTGCGTTGTTGCATGGCACGATTTATCGCGGCCGCCTTCAGAGAAAACGTCTTTAGCGTCAAAGCGCGTTTATTAATATTCTTCGATTATACGATAAGCGAGTGGCAGAATGCGTTTGTAAATACCCTGTTTGCAAGTTTGATAATTAAAGGTGACGCATCCATAAAGATATAACTACAAGATATTGTTCATGATCTTAGTTTCAAACCGATCTTATCCTTTCATAAGGAAACAATCTTTGTCATTATTAATATTAATTTTACGTGAAACAATGATGTTGACAGGCGCAAGAGAAGAAAAATATTTCATTATGCCTTTTAATCTATAATCATAACCATAAATTTGAGTGATCTCAAAACCATAATATTTCAACATTTCTTTTATGGCGGCAAGCGTGAAGCCTCGAATATGATGTATAGGCTCATTATTTGGATTGTTTAATTTGCCAAATACCCCAGTTCCAAAATTACTGCAAACATTGCTGACTTCTAAAATATGCGGTTGAAATCCCAGTAATAATTCAATGCGTGCATAAATAGAAGCTAAATTGGGTACTGAGCAAATTAATACCCCCCCAATTTTAAGGTTATTATAGACATTTTGCAGTAAAATATCGGTTTTATCAATATGTTCAATCAATTCAAAAAAAGTGACTACATCTACTTTTGAATCAAGGGTAAATAATTTTTCAACATCTTGTATCAAAAAATTGAGGTGTTCAGATTCATAAGGGGTGTTTATTGGATTAATATCACAAGATGTTATAGTGACATTGCGTTTATTGAGCAAATTTCTTTCAAAATTCAAATGGCTCCCACATCCTAAATTTAAAATATGCTCGTGATCCTTGATATGAGCAATCGCTAACCCATAAAAAGCACGATCTATTATGTTATCCCCGCCTTGCTTATTCTTTACCATTAATTTTTTACCTTCATTCAATCTTAGGAACGTGCCTGAAATAAGTTCGACAACTAAACCTGACAGGTTTTGGAAACCTGTCAGGTTTGATTCAACATACCGGGAAATGATTTCATGCACATTCCTTAGCTACATGCTGATTTTCAATTTCGACCAATTGTTCAATTGTATCAACAGCAAACCATTTTTTAGGATAAATGGAGGAAATGTATAGTTGTTCGTGTTCAATTAGCTGATTCCAGATATCATAAAAGCTTGTTTTTTCCTGCGTCAATTTGACAATCTGACGTAAATTTAAAACTTGAATTCCAGAACAATAGATGTTTGTGGGCGTATCACGTTGAACACTTAATACTTTTCCATTGTCATGCTCAATAAAATCTCCTTCCAACCCGCTAACGGGAATAACAGGCACGAGCATACATGCTGGTTCACCAATATTTTTATAATCATGAGCAAGAAGCTCGAAATCAAGCTGAACAACATTATCGCATGTCAATACAAAGATGGGTTCATCAAGATGCTTTAGCAAAGTGTTATGAATCCACCAAGAATTTGAATGCCCTTCAGTATTAAAAATGGAATCTACCCCCTTTTTCATAAGATATTTAGCTAGCATAGCCGATTTATAACCAACAGTTACATGTATGTAATTGATACTTTCCCTTAACTGTTTAATGCTATTAGCAATTAAAGTTTCGCCCTGAAACGGTGCCATAGCCTTTGGTATACTGTCTGTTAAAGGGCGCATCCTTACGCCCCTACCTGCCGCCATGATTAACACCTGCTGAATAGATTGGCTCATGGTTATACTTCTTCTGGTGGTGGATTGTTTACAATTTCTATAATTTCATCGTCTGTTAAGCGTTCAGCATTTGCAGATGACAATGGTTTAGCTAATGGAACGTCAGCTTTCTCATTGAAACTAATAATGTAATGTTGGATATCATTGTAATATTGAACCTTTGTATACGGCAGTTCCAATTCACCAATTAAATACTCATCATTCCGTTCTCCTGGTCGCCCTTGTACTTTTTTGTATGAGGCTTTTTCTATTTCAGTCCAAATTTTTAGAATTTGTTCCAAATTTGCGGACTTCATTTGGCGTGAAAGAATTTTGCCATATAACGCTTCTCTATTGTCAAAAGCCACACGCACCAGATCGACAGCGTTATCAACTGTAAAGAAAAAGCGTGTCATTTCAGGGCCTGTCGTTTCAATCACGCCTGTTTCTGCCATCATTTTTTTCCAAAGACATAAAACGGACCCTGTAGACCATGCTACATTGCCATAACGTACACATAAAAAATGTGTATTGCTTTTACCTTCAAGCGAGCAAAATAAACGTTCCATTAACGCTTTGGTGAGTCCATAAGTGTTCCGCACGGGCGGTGCCGATTTATCAGTAGATATGCCTATTACAAGCTGAACCCCTTTATCAATAGCAACACGCGCAATATTTTGTGAACCGACAACATTTATGTCCACCGTTTCCAGTGGATATGTCTCAGCCCTATCTACAAATTTTGTAGCCGCTGCGTGAATGATAGCATCAGGTTGGTATGTAATAACGGTATCACGAACAGATTCAATATTAGCGACATCCATCGCACAAACTTCACAACCGCTGAATTTTTCAGCAAAAAAGTTCTGTTTGTTATTTCTGCCTGTAAGAAGAACATTGTATCCAAGTTCTTTAAATTTTTTACCAAGTCTTTTACCAAGAAACCCCGTACCACCAGTAATTAAAATATTATTCATAATACAATATACAGCTAATATAGCTTCTCCATTATAATGAATTTTGTTACAGCACTATCCATCCTACAAGTCCTTGAGTTTATAGGATGGATAAAAAAAACCATCTCAAATCAGGTTAACGAAAGTCTAAATGAGTTAATCAAGTTTTTCTAACGCAGGTAAAATCGTTTTGACTTTATCTGTTTCTATAGCATATTTTTTGACTCGTTGTTGTATTGCAGAATACAAATTCTCATCAAACAATAGCTTTTCAAAAGCCATTTTGCAGTCATCCAACGTTTCAACAACAAATCCTAACTGATGCTCTTTTATTTCATAAGCAAGAGAGTGTCCAGGAGTTGTAATGGCAGGCAATCCTGCGGCAAAATATTCCCGTATTTTCATTGAATCGCCAAACTTTAAGTGGGCAGCACCGCTTAAATTGTAAAAAGCGACACCAATGCTTGAGGCACAAAGCGTTTTGATATAAACTTTTCTGTCCTCAATATCGCAAAACCGAATATGTTTCAATAATTTTTCAGTCATTATTGATTGAAAATATTTTTCAAAATTTCCGCGCCCAATTAATAACAATTGTATTTTGTCTTCTTTTTCAACGAGATAATCTATGGTTTCCATGAGCAAATCAAATTGGTGATTTGCAAATAAATCGCTGCTTTTCGAGATTGTTCCAAATACATATACAATCTGATATTTTGAGTGTTCTGATTCCAGATATTCTTCAAAATGAGACAATACTGGTGAATTAGGTATATGGAAATTTTTGCTGTCGCTTACACCTTGTTGTTTTCTTGTAGCACAGATTGTTTTGGAAACATTCCAGACAGAGTCTGCATATTTAACGGAAAATCGATCACATGATTTATAAATGTTATTCAAGATTTTGTTTGAAAAGCGGTTTTCAGAATAATCAGCCGTATAAAAAACCGTTTTTTTAACTCGTCCAAAACATTTCAGCATATAGCAAGACAGAAAATTAAGCGGATTGACCGCAATACATATATCATGACTTGCAAACAGAAATTTCAAAAAAGAATAACAAATACAGTACACAAATGAAAAAGGAGCCGCAATAAATTTTAACGGCAATCCTGCTTTTTGGATTTCCTCTTTTTCAAAGCAATATTTGCAAGAATAAGATTTATTAATACCATCCAAACAATGTGCGAAATACTCAATAGATTCCGGCGACATTGTTTTGAAGGTATTGTAGATATTTAAACCAGGCCCGTGAATTGGTATTTCATTCACAAATATGGCGTGATCTAATATCAGTATTTTTTTATTTTCAAGCATAATACTTAGCATTTAAATAAATGGGGTTTGTACGTCGATGGCAGATGATAATTGATTAGGCTTGTCCCTTATATAAGCTAAGTTATTGATGAAAATGTATTTCAACCAGTCAGGGAATGAAGGGACAAGTCTATTAATATATACCTGAAAAAGGGGTGAATACTTTCACAGGCTCTATCGTCTGCCCAATCTACGAACTACCTAGCTTGGACAAAGGTTGTAATATTTCAAAAAATGAATTTTCCCAAACCTTGATGTATTCATGTCGCTTTAGAAAATCTTCTGCTAACTTGCGATTACTAATCATTGAGCCATAAGAACTTAACTCAGTCACTTTATCCGGCCAAGTACTTGTTCCTAATAGAGTTGAAGCTTTTGCACGAACAACAATTGGATAATACTGTTGTTTAGTTTCAGCTTTTTTAATAAGCTTCTGAAAATTTGAAGGTACTTCTAACATAGACCAAGTATGATATAGATAAGGACGGGTTTGTGTTAGAAAATATATCAGTGAAATGTTTTCATAGGCAAATAGCACATCCCCAGGTTTGACATAATTTTTCAATTCGTCCAGTAATTCCTGCATAACCACTGCCCTTTCTTTCGTTGTCAATACGCCTCTTAAATAGGGATGCTCTACCGTAGTCGTCATTTCTAAACGATTTCGACTGTCTCTATAAGTATAAGAGAACTGTGCTATCGATGCTAACACTAATGTGACTATAATAAGTCTTCGCCCATAATCAAACGTTTGTTGATGCCATTTCCAATTCTTAATGGCTGATGTTGTACCCTGCATAAAGAATAATAACACTATTGGTAATGCCAACCACATACCATGAATGGCGTTATACATACCAGTCGCGCTACCCAATGGTACTAAAATCAATACACAAAGTCCTACAAGCGCTAATATTCGATAGGCTATAGATTGTTTGATGATAGCAAATATATAAGCTAACAGTATGATATATATTATTCCCGTTACCATCCATCTCCAAAAAACTTTCCAAATAAAATATATTGTTACCGCCAAGTTTTCAATTAGGCCAATAGTTGCTAACCACCATAAGCTAAGAAATGTGATTATTGCAGATCCACCAATCAAGGCAAAAATTGATATCCACCATAACTTAGGTTGCAACCTTCTACCAAGTGCAGAGAAACATAGGACAGTTAATAAACTGATTGTTCCAAACAATAAAGCAAGTGATTGATCCTTTATAAATAAGTACAGTAAATGACTACTTGAATAATCAGAGTGAACATCTTTTGCCGAAATAAAGAGGCTCTGCACTGCTTCAATAAACATTTGCCGGTGGTTTAACCATTCCATTATGGCTAAAACGACTGTAAATGAGCCTATAACACCTAAAGCAAAAAATAATAGATTATTCCTGATAACTCGTAACGAGTTATTTACTATGATGCCATGTATTAGTATTATTGTTGCTAGACTAATTGCCAATATATTTGGAAAACGTGCAAACACACTTATCCCCAGCAAAAATCCGCTGGCTATTATAAAAGGACGTGAGGGCAAACCTAATCCTTGCAACAATGCCCAAGCACCAGCTAGATATAGCAAAGAGGTGATTGTGTTGTAATCGAACCAATTGATACGGTTACTGACCGCTAATAGTGTTATGAATAATGCCCATCCAAGAATAGACTTTGAAGCGTATGGTCGTAGCAGACGATATGAAATGTAAAAACAGGCCCAAATCACTAGGAGCCAAAGTAGTTTGAATCCTATAACGCCAAGAAAACTAAATGCCTTCCACCATAGCCCACCTATTACATTTGTCAACCAAAGAACATTACCAGAAACAAAACTTTTTGAATCTTGAAATATTAATTGATAATGAGAAAGGGAATATCCCATATCGGTAACATCAAGTCCTTGCCATATAAGTAGTAAAGGATATATAAACGATAACAAATAAGGGATATTTTCTGGGTTTATTACCGTTTTTAGCTCTTTGTTGATAGATTTCATTTTTAAGCATTATTTATTTGATTACTGATAATCATCGCCCAAACCTCCAAACGACGGTGGCACATTATGAAGATTTGAATTTATGAATTCCTTGATCTAGGTCATTTACATTGGTCTGAAAGGTCGTTAAGGGGCTTTGCTTCTCAAATCAATTTTCAATTATTAATTCTCAATTCTCAATTATCAAAATGGTGTTGATGTACTATGATTTTCTTTCACTGGCCTTGGTTTATTATTGAGGCCCAAAAAAAATGGCTTGTACATCGGCGACAAATTGGCTTGCTTTTGAACACGGATTACTGATAATCATCGCCCAAACCTCTAAACGACGGTGGCACATTATGAAAAATTGAATTTATTATTTCCTTGATTTAGGTCATTTACTTTGGTCTGAAAGGTCGTTAAGGGGCTTTGCTTCTCAAATTAATTATCAATTATTAATTATCAATTACCAATGATTAAATAGAGATGGTGGGCAAGCGGGTGTGAGATTTTGGGATGAGATTTGAGATAGTGGCACCCGCTTACCCACCCTACGAGACATCTCTTTGTTATATATAAAATGGTGGGCAAGCGGGTGTGAGATTTTGGGATGAGATTTGAGATAATCGCGACAGCGATCCCACCAACAGATTGCAGTGAAAATTGGAGTTTGTTATATTTACGTTATAACTTTAGTTTGCCAACTCAAACTGAAAATTCAAAAATTTACAAATATAATAATTATGAACACATTACAAAAAACAGCAATTACAACGATTTCAAAATGACCACATACGGCTAATTTTGAGAGTATCATCGCCGCATTGTACGAAATCCGAATCCGAACCGAAAATGATAAGCTAAATGACATGCAACCCACTGATGTAAAAGCGATTTCAGCTTTAGAATTGGCGTTGGCTCATAATTTGGTTGGGTGTATAAAAAATGCGCCAAAAGTTCTTTCTACTCACAAAATCTAAGTACTGAACCATAAATTTTCAGGTATTTTAATAGAAGCTGCCTGTAGAGACGCGATGCTTCGCGTCTCTGCAAAAAATCCGAGACGCGAAGCAT
This sequence comes from Candidatus Parabeggiatoa sp. nov. 3, assembly GCA_003645185.1. Lineage (GTDB taxonomy): Bacteria > Pseudomonadota > Gammaproteobacteria > Beggiatoales > Beggiatoaceae > Parabeggiatoa. The sequence goes on along the minus strand of QNEL01000105.1, from coordinate 8,818 downwards.
CGCGTCTCTACAAAAAATCCGAGACGCGAAGCATCGCGTCTCTACAAAAAACAAGAGACGCGAAGCATCGCGTCTCTACAAAAAACAAGAGACGCGAAGCTTAGCAAATCTACAGACATTATAGAAAACGGATCGGTGGCTCGGTGGTTGCTTCTATTAAAATACCTGAAAATTTATGGTTCAGTACTTATATGGCAGGTTATGGTTTCGGAAGCGGTAAGTGATACAAAAAAAATAAACGCTAAAGACGCTAAAGAGGCTATTGAGATTAAATGGTAATCACTTATGACAGATACAATACGTTATCTTAAAATCGCTAACTATCGCAGCATTGATGTGCTGGAACTGTATGATATTAAACCCTTTTCTGTTTTTGCTGGGCCTAATGGCTCTGGAAAAAGTAATTTTTTCGATGCCTTGGATTTTGTTAATCGGGTGATTCGGTTTGGAGCCGATGAAGCCTTAAAACAACATGGCGGCTTTGAAAATATTCGTTGTTTGAGGCGACGTGATATACAAGCTTTTGAGTTTGCAATTGAATTTGCAAACCCAGAAACCGCATTAAATAGCTATCAACTGAAAATTCATCAACTGGATAATGCGCCCCTGTTGGAAGAAAAACACCAATGGGTTGATCATCAAGGCAAAACGGGGATAACCAGCCGAGAGGCAGGGCAACCTATCCAACTTCAGGAGAATAGTTTCAACTTTCCATTTAATCTTTCGCTTCTCTTGTTATCCAACGACACCCCCATCAGTCAATTTTTAAAGCATATTCGTCTTTATCGAATTGAGACAGTCGAAGCCAGAAGGCCTGTTAAAAATACCGATATTTCTGAATTAAGCCACAATGGGCGCAACTTAGCCGCTGTATTACATCGTTTAGAAAAAGAGGACGAAATAGCCGAAACGATTGATGAATGGCTCAATATGATCGTACCGAGCTTGGAAAAAGTTGAAGCGGATTTTGATCGATTGGAGGGCAGTATTCGATTAGCTTTTCAAGAAAAAGGCCTAGAAAAACCTTTACCGGCTCATTTAATCTCCGATGGTACGATTAATTTGCTCGCTATTTTAGTCACCCTGTTTGATCGTCCCCTCCCGTTTGGAATGACGTTAATTGAAGAACCAGAAAGCGGTTTACATCCTCACGCCATGATTGAATTAGCTGACACCTTTCGTGAAATAGCAACGCTTTCAAGTCCAATTTGGCTTACCACTCATAATGAAGCTTTAGTCAGAGTGTTAAAAAATAATGAACTCTGGTTAACGGATAAAAAAAACGAAACGAAGATGAAAGCGATACGGCAATATGATGCCTCTGCGCTTCCATTAGATCAAGCCTGGTTATGTAATGTTCTCAATGGTGGTTTGCCATGATAAGAATAGGTTTTGTTGTAGAAGGTATTTAGATTGATAATGACTGATAATTATTGCCCAGGCCCCTAAACGAGGGTGGCATAAATCAATTTTCAATTTTTAATTACCAATGATTAAATAGAGATGGTGGGATCGCTTAGTGTGAGATTCTGGGATGAGATTTGAGATAGTCGCGACAGCGATTCCATCCTACGAGAAACAAAAAATGTCAATAGAGATAGAATAAATAATTTTGAATGCCCAATTTTTGTTCCAAATTTATTTTTCTTCTGCCCGATTTTCGTTCCAAATTTATTTTTCTTTGGCCCGATTGATTGAGATTGATAATGAGGAAATGCGCCCAATAATGTTTGAGATAGTGGTGACAGCGATCCCACCCTACGAGGAAAAAAAATGTCTCACAGACGCTCATTCAGGAGATTAGAATTTAAAGATTTGCGAAACCTGGTTAATATAACAGAACGTATTGACGATTCGGTATTTGAGTCGTGGTTTAACTATGATTATCAAATCAGTCGGACAGAAGAACGGTTTTTAACCCAATTACTTGAGACGAATAGGCGTTTCCTAGACAGCTATACTGAAGAAGAATTAAAGGCACAATTTATTATTCCGTTGTTCAATCAGATCAACTTCTTTTCTAACGATGTGCGGGGTTGGTATGAACGGCCTTTAAGTGGTGTTATCAATGATGTTTTGCTCAATGGTTATACGGATTATATGATAGCTAAAGGTATTGAAACTCCTGAACATCCTTACTTTTTTATTCAAGAATACAAAAAAGAATTGGGCGATAGACACCCCAAAAATGCTCTTTTAGCAGAAATGATGGTTGCTATGCAATTGAATGAAGAAAATCTGATGCGGGGTGCTTTTGTTATCGGCCGAATCTGGAATTTTGTCATTTTAAAGAAACTGGGCAATAATCAATACGATTATTTTCGTTCTCCTGATTTTAATGTTCTAAAAATTCAGGAACTGAAACAGCTTTATATTAATTTGCAAGCGATAAAAGGGTTGTTTAGCCCGCGAAGTCAAGGTTAAATTAGGAACGTCATAAATTGCGCTTTTTTAACAGCCAACACAACAGCTAAAGCAGTTGTCTAAAAGCTCAAGTCACCTAAAGGTGACTAACAAATATATCCATACAATTTATAATGTTTTTACAAAAAGCGCAAATTGTATTTAGCTTCGCTGACCTCCGGTTCACGCAAAAGTTGCGCGCAACTTTTGCGTGAAATGGTTGGCAGTATAAATTAGGATAGCGATTAAAAATAAATAAACACTAAAGGCGCTAAAGACGCTAAAGAGGCTCGGTAATAAATCTTGCGCCTCTTGCGTCTTTTGCGTCTTTTGCGTTATTGGTTTTACATCTACTTTTTATCCTGTGTGTTGGGGGTATTTTGAGTTCGTAATCGTATATGTAATTCGCGCAGTTGTTCTTGACTGGCCGCTGATGGTGCGGATGTCAGTAGACAACTGGCTGTCTGTGTTTTTGGAAAGGCAATGACTTCACGGATGGAAGTGGAACCTGTCATCAACATGACTAATCGATCTAATCCAAAAGCTATGCCGCCATGTGGTGGACAGCCATATTTTAAGGCATCTAGCAAGAAGCCAAATTTTTCGCGTGCTTCTTCTTCTTCAATGCCCAGTACGCGAAATACTGCTGATTGCATTTCTGGATGATGTATACGGATTGAACCGCCGCCAATTTCTTGGCCATTGAGTACCATGTCATAGGCTCGCGATAAACATTTGCCTGGATTGGCTTGAAGGCTTTCGATGTCGTCTACATTTGGCGCGGTAAAAGGATGATGTAGGGCTATCCAACGCTTTTCTTTTCCATCCCATTCAAACATGGGATAATCGATTACCCATAAGGGTTGCCAGCCGGGTTGTACTAAGTTGAGATCGTTTCCGATTTTTAATCGCAATGCGCCTAGGGCTTCATTGACGATTTTGGCTTGATCGGCACCAAAGAAAATAATGCTGCCCGTATTGGCTTTGGTGCGTTCTAAGAGGGCATTGAGTGCGTCATCTGGTAAAAATTTGAGTATGGGGGATTGTAAGCCTTTGCGCCCGGCGGTGATGTCGTTAACTTTAATGTAGGCTAGGCCTTTGGCGCCATATATGCCGACAAAATCGGTATAATCGTCGATTTGTTTGCGTGTGAGTTTTGAGGCATCGTGTACACAGAGGGCGGCTACACGCCCTTGTGGATCTTTGGCGGGTTTGGCAAAGACTTTAAATTCAACATTTGCCATGATATCGCCTACATCGATGAGTTCCAAGGGTACGCGCAAGTCGGGTTTATCGCTGCCAAATCGGCGCATGGCTTCTTCATAGCTCATCCTTGGAAATGGTTCGGGTAAGTCTTCATTGAGAATGTGTTTAAACAATTGACGTATCATTGATTCCATCAGGTTTTGAATGATATTTTCATCAATGAAGGACATTTCAATGTCCAATTGTGTAAATTCAGGTTGCCGATCGGCCCGTAAATCTTCATCTCGGAAGCAACGCACTATTTGATAATAGCGTTCGATCCCTGACATCATGAGCAGTTGTTTAAATAACTGGGGTGATTGGGGTAGGGCAAAAAATTGGCCGGCATGGGTGCGACTGGGTACTAAATAATCGCGTGCGCCTTCGGGGGTTGCTTTGGTGAGCATGGGCGTTTCGATGTCTAAAAAGCCTTGTTCATCCAAAACGTGACGCAAAAAGCGGGTGATTTGGGCACGTACAAAAAGACGTTTCTGCATGTTGGTACGACGCAAATCAAGGTAGCGATAACGTAATCGGATTTCTTCGCTAACTTGTTCGTCATCTAGTTGAAATGGGGGCGTTTCGGCGGCATTTAAAATCTCAATCTGTTGGCAGACGACTTCGATTTGTCCAGTGGGGATTTTCTGATTTTCAGTCCCTTCTGGCCGCTGACGTAGATTGCCTTGAATGCGTAACACATATTCATTACGCACTTTTTCTGCGATAGTGAAGGCATCGGCCCTTTCTGGATCAAAGACTACTTGAACACGGCCTTCTCGATCACGTAAATCAATAAAAATGACGCCGCCGTGATCGCGGCGATGATTCACCCAGCCGCATAATATAACCTTTTCACCGATTAATGATTCATTGAGTTGTCCACAATAGTGGCTACGCATAGTTGTTAGTTCCTTGAGGGGGTGGGGAAGGGAATATGATGAATTTACGACACAACCAACAGCTAAAAGCTGTTGGCTATTGCACTCCAAGCTGAAAGCAAAATAAATTTGGAACGAAAAGCTGAAAGCGAAATAAATTTGGAACGAAAAGCTGAAAGCAATAATAACAAGGAACGAAAAGCTGAAAGCAATAATAACAAGGAACGAAAAGCTGAAAGCAATAATAACAAGGAACGAAAAGCTGAAAGCAAAATAACAAGGAACGAAAAGCGGGCCGTAAAATTTTGCGACAATGACCCTTTTTTTGGGAATGCGCCCGCTATTGGCTTTAGCTATCGGCTTTTGCTGGCTGTTCGCTCTTGCTTTGTGCAGACGATGAGGTTTCCGTTTTTTCTTTACCCGTTTTGTCCGTTTTGTCCGTTTTGTCCGTTTTGTCCGTTTTGTCCGTTTTGTCGTTGTCCGTTTTGTCCGTTTTTTCTGTTGTTGTCTCAGCCGGTTTTTTCTTACCCTTAAAATCTGTTTCGTACCAACCTGTGCCCTTGAGATGAAATGCGGCAGCAGATATCAATTTTTTCAGAGTATTTTGATTACAGGCCGGGCATTCTTTTAACGGCAAATCATTCATTTTTTGCATCACTTCCAATTTATGACCACAATCAGTACAGGCGTATTCATAAATAGGCATGATAATGTTCCTCATCAATGTGTATATTAAGAAGATAGGTTTTTGATTAGACAATCGCTTTCTGTTATCAGCCTGTAAAAAAGCGGGAAAACAGAAATGCCCCAGTGAACAAAAGCCGAGTTAAACCAAAAAGTAGTATTAAATCATTGATTAATAAAGCTTTAAAAGAATTTAATCGCTTTACAATAATATTGCCCGTATTTAAATAAGGGTGCTGATAATAAAATCAAGGCGGTTTTTAAATTAGCCTATCAATCAAAAAGGATGATGACAAATTTGTGTTCTTGTATTAAATATAAGACTATAGACGGGCTCGCTTTAATTTTTCAATAATTTTTAGTCTTGAGTTCAAAAAATTCGACAATCACTTTACCTTCTTCCATAGAGGGGCGATAGTACATTTTTATTGTTTGGGTATAGGGGTAAATAATTCGCGCGACGTTTTGAGATCGCAGTTTGGCAATTTGCGGTGATGATATCGAGTTTTCAGAAAATGCCGCGCCTGATAACAGCCGTACCCCATGGGAAATTGTGATATCAAAACTTCGCAATTTATTTTCAAGCTTAATACGTTCTGTCTGTTTGATGTGGATATGGCCAGCTTGAAAGTGTAGAACGATTTTATGAAGGGTTGCCCCTTGATGTGTCGGGTTTGATGCAATATGTGTTGAATGATTCTGTATAGGTTTTTGAGTAATGGGTCTTGCAAACCCCTTGTATACGATGGGTTTCCGAGCCTGGGGAGACGCATCTGCCTGTACTGGGCTAATGAGCGTTTTTTTATTAAGGGGTGTTTGGTCCAAAAGCTGATTAACACACCAAGTAAATAGTCCCATGTTAATCAGCAAAAGAATAAATAATATAACTGAGTTAATGAACGCTTTTAACATAACGGTATGATTCTCAGATCAGTTATCAGTTATCAGTTTCAGGCAAAAGTTTTTTGCGCGCAAAAAACTTTTGCGTGGAAATCAGTTATCCTTTGTATCAAGGCCAACAGGTTAGTGAACAAAGCCTATAATTGATTTGATATCAAATCCAGTCTATGATCAGGATTCGCATTATCTTTCCCTTAAAGAATGGATCACTGAGAAAAAGGGAGAATTTTTTGATCAGGCTAAGTTGACTTTGCAACAACTGATAAATGACACACAGATTATCTATTAATTGCTGATAAGTGAATAACTGATAACTGATAACTGATAACTGATAACTGATATGGCTTTTATTGTTACTGATAATTGTATTCGTTGTAAATATACAGATTGCGTAGAAGTTTGCCCTGTGGATTGTTTTCACGAGGGCCCCAATTTTCTCGTGATCGATCCTGAAGAGTGTATTGATTGTACCTTATGCGAGCCTGAATGTCCGGCTAATGCTATTTTTTCAGAAGACGAACTGCCTCCTGAACAACAGCATTTTATAGCATTAAACGCGGAACTGGCTTTGCAATGGCCCGTCATCACTGAACGTATTGATCCGTTGCCGGATGCTGAACAGTGGGATGGCAAACCTGATAAGTTACAATATCTTGAACGCTAATGCTTAATAAATCACTTTAAGTTGTGATGGTAACCTATTATTATCTAAAAGATAATGATAGCACAGCGATACTAAGTACTGAAGCACAAATAAACAGGTATTTATACCGCAAAGGGCTCATCAAGTGGGATTGCCCCTACAAGCCGCCCGTAGGGGCAATCCCTTGTGGTTGCCCCCTTTCTCCTTTCTTTTTTTTAAATACCTGAAAATTTATGGTTCAGTACTTAGGAACGATAAGTTTTGATGTAATTAAGCAAACCCGCAGTTGATGAATCGTGCCCATCATACACATTATCAGCTTTGAGCGCGGGTAATAAAGTACTCGCCACTTGTTTGCCCAATTCTACGCCCCATTGATCAAAGGGATTAATGCCCCAACAAACGCTTTGTACAAAGACTTTCTGTTCGTATAATGCAATCAGTGTGCCTAATATTTTAGGCGTTAATTTTTGATACATCAAAGTGTTAGTGGGCTGATTACCTTCAAAAACGCGATGGGGCAATTGTTGTGTTAAGAGTTCATCGCCCGATATGCCTTTAGAAAACAAGGCTTGCTTTGTTTCTTCGGTTGTTCTGCCCATCATCAAGGCATAAGTTTGCGCTAATGCGTTGGACAAAACGGCATCCTGATGTCCTGGCAAATCATACTGGCTTTCAATGGCAATCAGAAAATCAGCGGGAACTAAATGGGTGCCTTGATGCAGGAGTTGATAAAAGGCATGTTGACCATTATTACCGGGGGCCCCCCAGAGGATATCCGATGTGGGATAATCAACACTGTTGCCTTCACGAGTGACGTGTTTACCCAAACTTTCCATCACTAATTGTTGCAAATAGGCTGGAAACAGGGCCAATGCATAGTCATAAGGCAGTACCGCATGACTGGGGGCCCTAAAAAAACTGCTGTACCAGACACCAATGAGCCCCATTAATACGGGTAAATTTTGCTCGAATGGGGCCGTTTCAAAATGCTTGTCTAATTCGTGGGCACCTGCTAATAAGGCTTCAAAGTTATCCATGCCTATCATCACGGCTATCGGTAAACCGATAGCGGACCATAACGAGTAACGTCCCCCTACCCAGTCCCAAAATTCAAACATATTGGCTGAGTCAATTCCAAATTCAGTGACTTCTTGTGTCGCGGTACTGATGGCAACAAAATGTTTAGCGACGGCCTTTTCATCCCCTAATTGATTGATCAACCATTGCCGCGCACTTTTTGCATTCAGCAAGGTTTCTTGCGTGGTAAACGTTTTTGAGGCGACAATAAATAGAGTGGTTTCAGGATCAAGTTCGGCCAAGATTTCGCCAAGATGGGTACCATCGACATTGGAGACAAAATAGTCCCGTAAGCGTGTATGATGATAGGCCTTTAATGCTTTTGTTACCATTGCGGGCCCTAAATCAGAACCACCAATACCAATATTCACTATAGATTCAATGGGTTTACCCGTATAACCGCGCCATGTTCCATCACGCACTGAATCGCTAAATTGACGCATTTTTGCCAATACTGCGTTGATTTCAGGCATGACATCAAAGCCATCTACCTTAATGGGATGATTAGAGCGATTACGAAGCGCGATATGTAAAGCGGCGCGTTGCTCGGTATGATTGATTTTGTCACCTTGAAATAGGCGATTTCGCCAGTCTGCTAATTGGGCTTGTGTTGCTAATTGTTTGAGTAAAGTGAGCGTCTCGCTGGTTAAACGATTTTTAGAATAATCAAGCAGCACGCCACACGCTTCGACTGAAAAGTGTTCAAAACGTTGGCTATCGGCTGCAAACAAATCACGTAGATGTACTTGTGCTAAATTTTGTTGATGGGTTTTCAGGGTTGCCCAAGCTGCACTGTGGCTAATGAGGTTATTCATAATGTTAGTTATCAGTTATCAGTTATCAGTTATCAGCTAACGACAAGATATAAGTACTGAACCATAAATTTTCAGGTATTTTAATTAAAAGAAACAACCAAGAAGAGGGGCAACCACAAGGGATTGCCCCTACGAACCGCCCGTAGGGGCAATCCCTTGTGGTTGCCCCT
>QNEL01000104.1 GCA_003645185.1 Candidatus Parabeggiatoa sp. nov. 3 | reverse complement strand
GGTAGCGTGTTTATGCTGCCCACCAATTTGTAGGGTGGGTAGCGTGTTTATGCTGCCCACCAATTTGTAGGGTGGGTAGCGTGTTTATGCTGCCCACCAATTTGTAGGGTGGGTAGCGTGTTTTTGCTGCCCACCAATTTGTAGGGTGGGTAGCGTGTTTTTGCAGCCCACCATTCCCCTGAGTACAACGAATTACGGGGATAAACGAATTTTAATCATTAAGAATTAAGAATTGAGAATTAAATTTTCCTCAATTTTGCACAAAACTCATAACGTCAATAGTCTCAAAAAGAGACACAAAATCAATAATTTATATGATTAGTGACAACTCTAATAATGAGAAGTGATACATTCAATATCACAGATGCACTTTCAATGTGACCCTAACAAGAAATAAAATACGCCCTTCTCAAATTTGATTGAATAACGACGGGTAAACGAATTATCTTGATTAGCGTTCAAAATTGATTTTGATTACAGCTATTCAAAATAAGCGTCCATTATTTTTTTGATTGATTAAATTCAATTGCAGTTTAACTGATAACTGATAATTGAATCGGTAGGCGAAGTTGCCCTTCTTAGAGAAGAAGCAACTTCTGTTATTTATTTAAATAAACCAAAACGAGGTAAATAACCGTGAGATCATATCTCAAAAAACGTCTTCCCACAAAACGGGCGACAAATGGGGGCCATCCCCCAGCGCGACAACGCACACTGGCACGGGCGATAGCAATGGCATTGCTTGGAACCAGTTCATTAGGGGCAACTAGCGCAATGGCGGCTGAACCCGATTTTTTCGCAGGTGACAGTTATTCTCTAATCCTGAGAGACGATGGGGCACTTTTTCAATTGGGTGGCAATCCCGATGTTCCTCGTATAGAACTACCAGAGCCCTTTACCTTCTCTCTTTCTAAGGATGCCGTTTTTACGGGTGTTGATTCTATACGTTCGTCTGACGCGAATAGTGTTTCAAATGCTTATGCTGTGGTATCGATAGACAAAGAGGCATTGGTTTGGTGTCCATCAGAGAAGTGTGCTAATGAAATAACGGTACCACCCACTCCTATCACGGGTTCGCATATATCTGATTTGAAAGATATACGTGCAACTCAAACGGATTATCTCATTGATAATGGTAGTGATCAGATATATTTTGGTGGATGGGATGGAACTCAGTACACTATCAATCAAATCAATAAGGCTAATCTTCCTAGCGAGTGGGATAATGACTTAGCCCTTACTGACGCGGGTTTGGTATTTTATCGAGAACGGGAATGGATTCCAAATAGTCAGGAAGAGAAGTACCACATACTTCCTATCGCTGGCTTGAAAGAGGTTAAAAAAGTCGCGGGTTCCTATCATGACGGTGTTGCATTGACTAATGCGGGTACTGTTTTCCTGTGGCGACATGATTGGGAGAGTGGCTTACGTAAAATGACTCAACCCAATGAGTTAACGGATGTCAAAGACATTTCTGGAAGCGGTTATAGCGGTGCTGCCATAACTAACACTGGTGTTGTATTTGCTTGGCGTTGGGATAGCAATACCAAACAACACATCGTCACCCAAATTGCGACTGATGCCAAAGAAATTAAGAATGGCGCTGCTGTGAAAAACGATGGTAGTGTCATTGCTTGGTACTGGCATTACTCTAATCGTCAGTTTTATGTTGCCACCGTCGCTACTGATCTCAAGGAACTTGGAAATAGTGCTGCCATAACAACAGATGGTAATCTAGTCGGATGGAATTGGGGTTGGAACGCTACACAACCTAGTATTTACCAAATTTCTACTGATGTTAGAAGCTTCATTGGAAATGGGTTAGCACTGAAAACCGATAACAATGTTATTACGTGGTATAGAGGTAGTGCCATTCAGATTGCTAACTTAGCAGACATTGATGAAATTGTAGAAGACGGCAATGGTAACAACATTGGATTGCTTGTAAAAACCAATAACGGTGGTGTCGTTGCTTGGAACTACTACTATCGGCGCGGTTATGCTGTTGGTCATTTTACCGATCTAGTTGATGTCAAGGAATTTGGTGATGCTAGTGGTTACCAAGGCGCTGCAATCTATACTGATGCAAGAACAGTATTTGCGTGGCAGCGAGATTATAACGGAAATACCTATTCATTTGGTAAGGTTAATGCTTTGACAGACGTTAAAGAAACGTTACGGGGAAGTAATTACTATTACGGCATAGCCATCACTAATTCCAATGAAGTCTACTCTTGGCAATGGGATGCAGACGCTAACCAACACAATGTCCAACTACTACTCACTAATCGCAAGGAATCCATTGGAAATGCTAGTGCTTCAAATGGGCTACTTGTGAGTACAGATGGTAAGGTTGTTGTTTGGCAGTGGAACTCAAACACCAATGCGTATGTTGTCAAACAAGTTTTGGCTAATCATTCTCAAATCAAAAACGGTAGTAGTTCTCAAGGTGCAGGCGTAAACAACGCCGGAGAATTGCTTGCTTGGCAATGGGCTTCTCGCACTCACCAGTTTGTGATTACCACAATTTCAACCGATTTCAAAGAATTTGTTGGGAATAATGAACAGTACAATTCCATCGAGCTTGCTGTAAAGAACGATGGTACTTTGGTTTCTTGGCATTGGGATAATACTAATAGTCAGTTTGTCATTACTGAACTTTTGACCCATTTCAAAGCATTTGAGCAGAGCGATTATCGTAGTGGTTTCGCACTAACTAATAGTGGTGAAATCTTTGCTTTGAAATACGATTGGAATACAGGCTATACCGTTACGAAGGTAGACGGCCTCACTGATGTCGTTGAAGTATCAAGTTCAGAAAGTGAATACCAACAAACGGGACATACCTTGGCTTTGAAAGGCGATGGTACCTTATGTGGTTGGGGCAACAACTTGTATGGACAACTGGGTAAAGGGCATCCAGACACAGTACCCATCACCGCCCCCGTTTGTCATATTGAAGATTTAACCGTCTATGATCAAACAGGATGTGATCTTCAGTTTAAAGCAGTGGATTTTGGAGCGAGTGCAGCGAACAGTACTCAATCGGTGAGACAAAGCATTGCCATTTCCAGTGAAATCTGCGAATCGTTTGAAGGGCCAACTCTTCAAATAACCGACTCCAAGATTTATGGTACCCATGCCAATGAATTTCAGGTGGCTGATATTGAAAACAAAGCAGAGTGTTATGGTGGCAAGATAAATGGCGTAGTCTATTCCAGCTGTTGGTTCGATATGGCCTTTTCACCCACCTCAGAAGGGATTAAGGATGCAAAACTTACCTTCACGTTCAAAGACACTGCGCTTAACATGTCTCCCATATCACTACATGGGGAAGCTATCCAATTTGGACAAGCCGATATTGAAGTGTCGCCAGACACTTATCACTTCTCTGCCAGTCTGAATGAACATTCTGGTACTCAAATTTTCACGGCCCAGAATGACGGCAATGTCAATTTGAAATTGGGCGAGATTGGTGTTGATGGCAGCAATGCCAGTGATTTTAGAGCCTATGATCACCAATGTGCCTACACAGACGTTTTAAAACCTTCTGAACTGTGTAAACTGTCTGCACAATTTGCGCCTCAAACGGAAGGCGATAAACAAGCCGATCTGGTTATCAACTCCAATGATGCCAACGATCCCGCATTACACATACCCTTAACCGGAACCGTCGTCACCTCCTCATCGGATTATTGCTCTGATACCAGTTTAACGACTATCGAAACATCAGGTTCAGGTTTTTGGTTATGGCCCAACACCTGGACACGAATACGTGAAGTCAGTGGTGATAATGTCAACAAACCCACTGAATACGATGTAGTGCGGATAAAAGAGGGTCATTCAATCACTGGAATACGCTCTGCTAAAATCAAAGCACTGTGTATTGAAAGTGGCGCCACCTTGACAAGTTTTAATGATCAAGGAACGCCATTGTACATACAAGCCGCTGAACACATCGAAAATCAAGGCATAATCAGCGGAAAAGCAGGTGCCCCTGAAAATGCAAACTGTATTGAAGGCGGCAATTATCCCTCAAACGTAGGCATGCAGGATTGCGCTCAACAGGGTGCCAGTATCTCCTTACGAGTGACTGAAGGCATGTTCCGTAGTCTCGGCAAAATTGTGGCTGGTAAAGGCGGTGATGGGATACGGTATGCCGGAAGCGGTGGTAGCGTTAGCCTATCGGCAACAAACGTTATTCATGCCCCACAAAGTATGATCAACAATCCAATACGGGGTGGCAAAGGTGGCAACATAACGGGTACTCAATCAGGCCAAGCGGGTAGAGGTGGAAGCACCAGTTTGTGGGGCAGTCAATCAGTAGCAACGACCAGTTATTCTGCCATCTACTCAGGGAATGGTGGTAATTGTAATCCGGCTGCGACTGAAGCCCAAATAGGTGGAGACGGTGGTCGTCAATGGCTAAATGCCAGAGGTTCTGTTGATTTACAAGGCATTTTTGACGTAGGTAATGGTGGAACGCAATGTACCCCGCCTGGTAGAAACGGTAGAGATGGCAATTTCAATGCTGATCCCGGTGTACTAACCCTCTCAGGAAAGGACACCAAAATCCGTGCAGGTAACATTAAACTGTATGGGGGAGAAAACTGGACGTTAGACTTGAGTGGTTTGAGCGATAATGCCATTACAGCTAGTGGTGACATTACTTTAGCCATCGGAAAAGGCGGCATCATCGACTTACGTGGCAACGCCAATAAGGTTTTGAAAGCCGAAGGTAGCGTGCAGGTTTTTTCTGACAAGCTCATGCTAGATGAAGACACTAAATTGTCTGAATTGGTTGAGGCTAAAAAGATTATAGCCGGCCCCAGCAAGATTTTACGTGATGTCTCCTTGACAGCGCCTGCCAAATTGTCAGGTGAACCAGAAGTCACTTTACCCGTGACAGTGACATTGATTAATGCCAGTCCAAAGAAAGACACCTTTAGTTTGACAGTATCCGATTCAGCAAGTTGGGTTTTAGCTGGATTACCGGATCAAATTGAAGTTGATGCTTTAGGCGCGGTTGAATTGACATTGAACGTCACTTTACCCAAAACGCTGGGCTTAACAAACACGATTACTGTGACGGCTACTTCGCAAGCAGATTCTGAGGTTAAATCAGAAGCAAAAGTGCAAGTTATTGTCGCTGAAGAAGAAATCCTACTTCCTCCAACACTGGGGAACTACAGCGCCTCTGGCACAATCCGCGACAAACAAGGCAATCCTGTTGCTGGTGTCACCGTGAAAATGGGCGACATAACGGTTATTACCAATGAAACGGGCTACTGGGAAATCAATAGCTTGCAGGAAGGCGAGTATAAGGTGACAGCCACCAAAGACGGCTATACCTTCCCATCGCAAACGTGCGCCCTTGGCAACAATGAGAATTGTAGTCCCAAAATCAAACCCGGCTCCGTACTCGATATCAAAGTGGTGCCCAATAGTTGGAAACCCGCTAAACAAGGTGAAAACGTCAGCTACGCGATAACAGTGACTAACCAAGGCGAGGAAACGGCTACTGGTGTTATGCTCACTGACACTTTGCCAGAAGGCACTACCCTCGTTTCTATTGAAGCAGTGGATGGTGGCGAATGCGATGCGGATACCGTGACATGCACTTTGCCTGACTTAACGCCCGGTGTCACCGCGACTGTGAAAGTCGTGATCAGCAACGCGCAATCGAAAACGCTGATCAATAAGGCCACTGTGACGGCTAATGAATATCCAGTTGATGTGCAAACGACTTGGACAGCGGTGAAGCCGTATCTGTCAGTCACCCTCAGCGATACGCCCGATCCGGTAACCACGGGCAGTACTTTACACTACACGGCCGATGTTGATTTGAATCAGTACGCGCCGACGACAACGGCAACCGGTGTTGAGTTAGTGATGCAATTGCCCAAAGGCGTTGAACTGAAATCGTTGAACACTGATTATGGGGTATGCGATACCAGCAAACTGCCAACCGTCATTTGCGAAATCACAGACTTGAGCATTGACAGCCCCGATGCCATTAGTCATATCACAGTTGATCTTGATGTGCTATTGAACGATCCCGGCTTACTGCTCTTAACGCATGAAGCCAAGGTGACAGCGAATGAATATCCCGCACACACCGATAGAGAACGCACAAAAATCGCCATACCAGAAGATATCGAAGTCGATATCGCCTTTGTCATCGACGTGACGGGGAGTATGCAGGAAGAAATCAACGGCGTTATCAAGGCCTTAAAAGGTTTTATTGCCGAGATAAAATCAAGTAATGCGAGTAATGCGCCCCTAGTTGCCCTGATTGTTTTTACGGATGACGTGAAAATCGAAGCCTTTACGGGTGATTTGAATGTCTTATTGGGCGCGGTTGAACAACTCAAGGCCGCTGGCGGTGGAACTTGCCCAGAAGCCTCAGTCGAAGCGTTATTGATTGCGGTGCCGCATACCAAAGAAGGAGGCGATATCCTGTTTGCAACCGATGCCTCGCCGTATGCTGATGCCGATGTTGAAAAAGTCATGGCACTGCTGCGCGGTAAAGGGATTCGCTTTAATGCGATGATCACGGGAGATTGTACTAATGAAAGCGATTGGAATCAATTGCCTTAAATAGACTATATACTGCACGCGGGCACAATTTTAACTTTTAGCTTTCCCATTGCATGGAATGACAAATCTCAGATAAAAATCGATAAACGCGCAACCCCGAAGGGGTTTTCAGGCTAAAGTTTCGCTCGCGAAACTTTATTTCACGCAAAAGTTTTGCGCGCAAAACTTTTGCGTGAAATCCTGAAAATGTGAATAGCCCCAGGTGGCAACCTGGGGTTGCCAAAAGTTAAGTTTATTCCCGTGCAGACTATAAATAACGCAAAAGACGCAAAAGGCGCAAAAGACGCAATACCAGATTTCCTTTAGCGCCCTTTAGCGCCCTTTGCGCCTTTAGCGTTTAATTATTATGGATAATCATCATGATAGCTAACCTCATATCCATTGGAAATTCAAAAGCAGTTTGTTTACCTGACATCATTCTTAATCAATGTCAATTGGGTAATCTCATAGAACTGCAAGTCAAAGAGAATTACCTTTCATCCTGTTAAGTACTGAAGCACAAATAAACAGGTATTTTACCGCAACCTCTTGTGGTTGCCCCTCTTCTTGGTTGTTTCTTTTAATTAAAATACCTGAAAATTTATGGTTCAGTACTTATCATATCAATCAGCACAATATCCATTCGTTTATCGGCCCGTTATTAGCTTCGCGAACGAAGTTTCGCTGTACTCATTATTCTTTTGGCCCCACAACAAGCCATTCAACCTGGGCACATGGGTTCCCTTTTTTAATCATATGACATAACTCACGCAACTTATCAGAAGGATTTTCAGGCATTTTAATCTCCAACAGAAACGCATGAGTTGTCTGCCCCATTTCCACTTGGGCACCGGCCGAGATAAATTGTTCTTTCCAATCTATCGCTATTGCTTGCGGCTCATCTGAATACTCAAACTGACAATACAAATTTGCTTCCTTCTTTTCTGACGGAGTATTTTGAGCAAGAAGCTGCGGCACAGGCCGCAACAACCAACCCAAAATAACGCCTACAAAAACAGCGGAAAAAGCCACTTTCCAGTGTCCAACATAATCCACGCTAAACAGTTTGATAAAGTGGTACTTAACGCGCCGCGCCATCCGATGCCAAAACAGCCGTGCCGTTATTTTTTTTAATCGTTCCTCAACACGAATAGCCTTTCGCAGTTCAGACACTTGACGCATTATATTCGGATCCGCCCCCTGGCACCTTTTCGCCAGCCAAACCCCGTAGCCAATCTTGATCCGCCTTATCCAAATTGGCTAACCATTTATCATCATCTTTATTTAACATCATCTTATGCCTTTATCTGTTTGCACTCACACTCTCCACTAGCACTCTTCCCAGCAATGCTGGAGCTTTTTTTTTGCAAGTGGTTGCTATCAATACCGCAGTCGCATTAGGTGTTCTGCTGATTTTCGCGGCTATTTCTTTTATAGACAGCCCTTTATAACGAAATATTAGGGCTTTAAAACAATCGCGATGATCATGCCGCATTTGTGCCAAGGCTTTCCTAAGGCATTTCTGATAACAGAGTGCTTGTTCCATATCAGGTTCAAAGACGCTCTGAATCTCCTCTAATGATAATAAACGCTGTTCAGGCATTCTTTTCAAACGCTTCTCTTTTTTCCAATACTCAGCCACTTCATGATGTGCAAAACGACACAGCCAAGTCAAAACACGGCATTCAGCCTTGAATAGGCCAATCTTTTTCTCAAAGCGAACAAACACATCATCACAAATTTCTTCAATCACACATTTATCGAGTCCATCATATTTTGACTTTAAAATGCTTTTTAATCGTCGTTCATAACGTCGATATAGCACCTCAAATCCCTGACGGCCCCCTTGCCGCATATCTTCTATTGCATCCTGATCAGTCATCTCAACCATGTTTCAAACTCCTATTAGTCTAGTTTGGAGCAAACGAAAGTTGTTCGTTCCAAATTTATTTTTATTTTACTGCTATTGGAGTGCAAAATTTATTTTGCGTTGGCCATCTTTGAGGATGTTGTTGACAAGCGGTATTTTTCGTATTCTCTTTGACTTCTTTTTGAGTCATCCTAAAGATTTCATCCAAATCAGCATGAGGAGCCGCTTTCAAATACTCAAGGAAAGTATAGGTAAAAATGCCCCCTTTATTCGGATATTCCCAAGCATTTTGTTCTTCTTTAGCCGCCGCATAGAGTATACCTTTTAATTGCTTCAATTGACGATGAACCCGACAATCAGGCTTTGGCAAACTCTCATCATTTTGATAAAAAGGCCTTTTAAACCATTTAGATTTAGCTCGCTTTGGACAACCCTTGTCACCTCTTAACATCCCACTGGCAAAACACGCATCGACAAAAGTGATGATCTGGTGAGTATTGATTTTATTAACCCATTTAACAAATTTATCATCAGTTATACTGGAAACTGAAGGATAAGTGACAAACACTTCATCTAGGCAATCTTGCTCATCATGATTGTTATCCGGTTGTACCATGCCCAGAAAAGTAGATAAACACCGTATCTTGTACCCGTACTAACGGCAGTAACTTTTTCAAATTCCACCTGAAATCAGAAAATGTGATATCAGTTCGTACACATTTCTGAGAAGAAGGCACTTGAAAACGTTTCTGTATCGCATCAGCGAAAGACTGGGCATCATCATTCGCTTTTTTTAAATGGCCCGTATTCGCACCCATCGCCAAAATAAACGTTCTTGGCGCACTAGAAGCCTTTAAATCTGCCCAACACGGTTGGGCGATTGCATTGGCAGAGTGAAATAAAACGAAAAAGAGTAATAAATACAAGGGGATAATCATATTAATCTACCTTTGATATGGGGATGGTGGGCAAGTGTTTGGTTCGTTTTTGGGTTGTTCTCGATTTCATTGGTGACAGCGATCCCACTCTACATTGATTAATTTGACAATCATGACAATCTGCGTTCTATCTTTTTACGACTAAAACTCTTCCCATCCCTCTTGTTCTGAAGAAACAGACTGAGGCCGTTTCTTGGATGGATTAGCCAATTTTTTGAATTGTCTAGTAGGAAATTGGGAATGGGTAGCAGAATGTGTTTTTTGAGAATGCTGACGGGTTTGAAAAAAAGCAACATGCTTTTTGAGATTTTTAGCTTGTTCCTTCAGGGATTCACTGGCTACAGCCGCTTCTTCAACTAAAGCGGCATTTTGCTGTGTGATTTCATCTAATTGCGCGATGGATTTATTGATTTGCTGAATACCGACTAATTGTTCTTTACTGGCCGCTGCAATATCAACAATAATATCGCTCACTTTCTTCACAACCATGACAATGTCATCCAAGGTTCTACCTGATTGATTCACTAAGTTTGTGCCTTCTTCTGTTTTAGTGACACTGTCTTGTATTAATCCCTTAATTTCTTTTGCCGCCGCCGCACTACGTTGAGCGAGACTACGCACTTCGGTGGCAACAACCGCAAAACCACGGCCTTGTTCACCAGCACGAGCGGATTGTAGGGGCAATCCTTTGCCCTAGCCCTTTTTGAAATTAATTATCTGAAGGCGGCAGCGATAAATAGTGCCATGCAACTTTTGCCTGAAATGTTGAACAGTCACTGTTCACGCCAGTTTTAAGTTTTACTGATATTAAAATCTATAGCACCGTGCAAAAGTCGGCAGTCTGTTTATAAATAAATGATTGATTTTAGATTAACTTAATAACCTATTTTTAACCGTACAATGCGAAAAAGTTCATAAGTTCATTATAAATAGTTTACTTGAGAACATGATGATGACGGAAAATTGTCCCATTATTTTGTCATAACTGATAACATGAGATGAAATTAGCAAATAAACGACTTCATAAACTAGCGGCAAAAAATGCCCCGTTTTTAATTTTAAATTTTCACCATGACCTTTTTGAAGCACTTCCTTGAAATTTGTTTGGATAATTATGTTAGTATTATTAATTGTCTCAACAAAATCATGCGGGTTTTAAAAAACAATCATTTAGAGTTAAAGTGGAATCGGACTATTAACGGCGCAAGCACTTATCGTCATAATACATAGTCAATGTATGCGATATTTATAATTTATCAAGGAACTTGCAAAACGCCAATGCAATAGGCCTTGAAAAATGGGCACTCTATTGGAAAATGGGAATTGTCAATTTGAGTCAGTTCAAAGATGATATATAAAACAATCACTTAATTATAGTGGTGGCAAGCATAGAAGGTACTAATTCCAAAGGATAATTGTTAAATGTTTACTGAATTAGGGTTCCTTCTTTTGATTCCTTTTATGGCTGCCATGACTATAATTTATGGCTTGCTTTTCGATATGAACTATTCTCCATTTTCTATTCTCTATTCCCCATGTTAAATAAATTTTGCGAGAGGCTCATAGTCAAAAAAATTTTTTATTTTCAAGCGCCTCATCAAGCAGAAAATTTGAATTTAAAAAGAAAGCTGATAAGCGCCAGTTTTGAAAAAAGTATGTTGCATTCCCATTCCTTAATGGATAAATTAAATTTTGAAACCATGCCCGTCATGATCAAATAAATCATGAAAAATGAACGGCATCTGCCCTAAATTGTAAATTTAAAAAATGAAAGATGAACGAACACAGATAAAATGACTTTTTGGTGGGCAAAGCCCACCCTACATTGATATCGGTGGACAATAGAAATACCTTGTCTACCCTACTTACTGCTAAACAGTGGCCTTTACAAAGCCCACCCTACTTATGATAACTGATTTCCACGCAAAAGTTTTGCGCGCAAAACTTTTGCCAGGAACTGATAACTGATAACTGGTAACTGGTAACTGAAATGATTTTTTCTAACTTGATCAAGCCTAAATGGCAACATCGTAATCCCGATGTCCGTCAATTAGAGGTCAAAAACATAGACGATCCAGCGATTTTAAACGAGGTAGCCCAAAACGATAAGGCCGCTTCTGTACGACGAACCGCAGTCTTGAAACTCACTGAGTTAAGCGTATTAGAACAAATCGCACAACAGGATTCAGACAAAGCAGTACAAGAAAGCGCAGAAGAACGCATTAAACAATTGCTTTGTTGTCAAAAAAACGATTGCCCAACCTTGGATACCCGCTTGGCTTGGATCAACAAGAGCAATCATACAGAAATCATAGCGCATGTTGCAGAATCAGGGCCAGAAATGGCACTGAGAATGGCCGCTATTGATAAACTTGAACGTGAAGGGTTATTAGGCGATATTGCCATTAATGATCCGGTGCTTGAAGTGCGTCTGGCTGCTATCGAAAAACTGAGCCAAAAATCGACCTTAGAGCGCGTGTTTAAAGCCAGTCGCAACAATAATAAACGGGTTAGTCGGCGAGCGCGTGAGAAACTGGATGAGATGCTTGAACATCAGGAACGTCCAGCACGAGTGCATACCGAGTGTGAAAGCATTTGTGCTAAATTAGAATCTTTAGATAGTCGATTAACTTCAGGCATCAAGGCACAGGGTAATTCTAAATCTTTAAACCCAGAAACTACCGAGTTAAAACGTTTACAAGAACGCTGGAAGGCTATCGCGCCATACGCCGATTCTCAATGTCAAACACGTTTTGTCAAAGTACAACAAGCCGTTATGGCGGCTTTGGAAAACTCTCAACAAGCACTTGATGAGGCACAACAGCGTGAACTCGCTTTGGCCCCCCTACGGGCGGCTAAACAAAGCTTATGTGAACAAATGGATGCATTGTTGATAGACTTGAAAAAACGTCAACGTCTTGGTGATCAGGATCAAGAAGAGTTTGACCAACGTCTTGAAGCCGTGAAAAGTGAGTGGGCAGAAATCCAACCGATTGATGAGCCTGATGAAGAACTGAATTGGCAGAAACGTTTTGAGCGATCCCATCAGTCTGTGCAAAAACGATATCAAATTTGGCAAGATTATCACCGTATAGCGAGCGCCTTGGAAGCTTTATGTACGGAGGCGGAAACGAAGCGGAATGACAACGTCGTCCTCACTGCGGAACATTTAACAAAGCTACAAGCGCGTTGGAAAGAGGTGTCGCAACCGACTAAACCATTGAGCCTCATAAGCGAATTAAACAGCCGCTTTGAGAAAACTTTAGCCGCCCTGAAAACGCACTTACAAGAACAAACGAAACTGCGTACTCAGGCGGTACAAGAATTCAAAAAACTGTTGACTGATATAGAAACAGCATTGGAACAGGGTGAATTGAAAACCGTTATTCCATTGGAAAAAACCGCCCGCCAGTTGTTCACCAACCTCGTTGGTTTATCCAAGGATCGTAAGAAAACGTTGGAAACGCGTTTACAGGATAGTCGCGATAAAATCAACAAATGGCGAGATTGGCAAGTTTGGGGGAATGAACTGGAACGGGAAAAATTATGCCAGCAAGTGGAAAGCTTGCTTGAGACAGAACATGAGAATCCAAATGAATTGCTTCGTCTAACTGAAGAAGCCCAAACGGCCTGGAAACGACTTGGCGCGAGCGGTTATGTACCCGTTTTTGGGGAACGCTTTAATCAAACTTGCCAGAATGCATATCAACGCTATCGAGAACATTTATGCCAACAAGTAGAAGCCTTATTGGAAGGTGAACACGAACTAGAAGAGGCTGCTAAAACGATTCGCAAGGCACAGGCGACTTGGAAACAGATGGGTTCTCAAGGCCATTCACAAGCACTATGGGAACGTTTTAATCAAGCCTGCCAGACGGCTTATGAACCTTGTCGGACTCATTTCCATATCAAATCCATAGAACGGGAACGCAACTTTTCAGAAAAACAAGCCCTTTGTGATCGTTTAGTTCAGTTTGCAGAAGAGACGGATT
Source organism: Candidatus Parabeggiatoa sp. nov. 3 (assembly GCA_003645185.1). GTDB lineage: Bacteria > Pseudomonadota > Gammaproteobacteria > Beggiatoales > Beggiatoaceae > Parabeggiatoa. Next base: position 5,954 of record QNEL01000104.1, on the reverse strand, counting down.
GGGAAAATCCTAACTCTAACTGGAAGGAGGTTTATCATTTTGTCCGTGATATGGATAAAACCTGGAGAAACATTGGTACGACCGACAGAAAACTCAAAAAACTCGTGCAGCGACGCTTTCAAGCGGCTATGCAAGTTTTGGAAATCCACTTGAATGATGAACGTCAACATAATTGTCGCACTCGGGTCAAGTTGTTAGGTCAGGTTGATGGATTGGCACTTCAGATGAAAACATTTATGGCTACCCACCAAGATGCCATGGGTGATGCAGAAGCCAAAAAAGTCGTTGATGCTAAAATCACAGAAGCCATTAATCAGGTTAAAAAATTGCAGGAGCAATGGGTTGTAACGATTTCTGGGAATCGCCGTATTGAACGCGAATTTTGGCAAACGTTCCGTAGTGCGTGTGATGAAGTGTTTAATTATCGTAAACAACAACAAGACGCGCTCAAAAAGGAGATCCAAAGCTATTTGGAATCTAAAATTGATTTGTGCAAACAAGTCGAAGCGTTGGCGAATTTAGAAGGTGATGCGATCAAAACGGCTCCGAGTCAAGTCAAAACGCTCAAGCAAGAATGGAAGAAAATTAAGCTTGACGGGAATAAGAGTCAGGTTGGGCCCCTTCGCAAAAAAGCGAAGGCAACCGAAGCAGTGGCAGATCGTTTTGATAAAGCCTGTAGACAGGTTGATAGAGCCTATCAGGCCCGGTTAGTTGCAGAACGACGCGAGCAATTAGAACGACTTAAACTAAAATCGGATTTTTGTGTTGAACTTGAGCAAGCTGATACGCTTGCTAGGCAAGAAGCTGAGGATGATCCTGAATGGCTAAATGTTGTTAAAGCCGCTTGGGAACAATTGCCAAAACTAGATGATGCTGATTTAGAAACGGCAATAGAGCAACGTTTTCAACAAGCGTACCGTGCCATCGAAATGGGGGAGTCAAGTTTTAGTTTTGAGGCTTTGAATAACAAGGAAACGCTCTGTATTCGTATAGAAATATTGCTCGGCATAGACTCACCTCCTGATGGTGCTCAAGCACGGTTAGCTTATCAAGTTTCTCGTTTATCAGCTGCGATGGGTGGTGAGGAAAGAAAAATCGTGGATAAACAGACAGAAGTCGAGGAGATAGAACGCAATTGGTATTTAAGCGCAGTACCAAGCGATCAGACTGCGCGTTTAGAAAAACGGTTTCGTCAAGTTTGTGAGATGTTTTATTCACAAGCTCACCATTAACTCGTGTCGGGGCGAACCGACGTGTTCGCCCACAACATAACTACAAGGATTAGATATAACAAAGGATAAACCCTAAACGATTAGATATAACAATGGATAAACCCATAACGACATGGATTGTATATAACAATGGATAAACCCATAACGACATGGATTGTATATAAGAAAGGATAAACCCATAACGACATGGATTGTATATAAGAAAGGATAAACCCTAACTACAATAAAAGAAATATTTTTATGAAAATCGATTGGTTGATCATAGGGGCCGGTTTTACAGGTAGCGTCTTAGCGGAAAGGATTGCGAGTCAACTTGGACAAAAAGTCTTACTGGTTGAACAACGTCATCATATCGCTGGCAATTGCTACGATTATTATAACGAGCAAGGCATTCTCGTTCATCAATATGGCCCCCATATTTTCCACACGAATGCCCAATATGTTTGGGATTATTTAGCCCAATTTACACCTTGGCGCAGTTACTACCATCAAGTCTTAGGCTCACTTGATGGCAAACTGGTACCCATACCCTTCAATCTCAATTCCTTGTATGCCCTTTTTCCGCCTCGTTATGCGGAACAATTGGCCCAAAAACTGATTGAAACCTACGGTTTTAATGTCAAAGTACCGATTTTAAAAATCCGTGAAAGTGCCAAGAGCCAAGATTTAGAATTTCTAGCGAACTACATTTATGAAAAAGTCTTTCACGGTTACACGCTAAAACAATGGGATTTAAAACCGGAAGAGTTGAATGCCTCGGTAACGGCTCGTGTGCCGATTTATATCAGTCGCGATGATCGTTATTTTCAGGATAAATTTCAAGGATTACCCCAATACGGTTACACCAACCTCTTTCGCAGCTTGTTAAATAACCATAATATTAAGATGTTATTGAATACCCGTTATCAAGAAGTGATTGAAGAGATTCAATATAACAAACTGATTTTTACCGGGCCAATAGATGAATTTTTTGAACATATGTATGGCAATTTGCCCTACCGTAGTCTGGATTTCAAGTTTATTCATACCGAACAAGAACAGCATCAACCGGTTGGCACGATCAACTATCCGAATGAATACACCTATACCCGTACTACCGAGTTCAAACATCTCACCGGGCAACGAACGTATGGCAGTACTTATATAGAAGAATATCCTCAGCCTTATCGTCACGGAGAAAATATACCCTACTACCCCATCCCCAAAGAAGAATACCGTGCGTTGTCTCAAAAATATCAAAAAGAAGCTGAAAAACTTCAGGGGCGAGTCTTATTTGCAGGGCGATTAGCAGACTATCAGTATTACAACATGGATCAAGCCGTCGCACGAGCCTTGAACTTGTTTGAAAAAGAAATCTTGTCATCCCCCTAAATTGGCAAAATGTAGGGTGGGTAAGCGGGCGGCAATGAACTCAATATTATACCCAGATTTCACCGCCCGCTTGCCCACCATCTCCAATTGCAAAATAAAATTTGGAACGAAAAAGAAACGAAAAATAAATTTGGAACGAAGAAAGAAACGCACAATAAATTTTGCACTCCATCTCAACGCAAAATTGTTATAGAAACTCAATCTTCGCATTTTTAAAAATGCGCCCTTTGTAACATGACATCATAAACTGATAGTTTTGTTTAAGTCTTTTTGAGAATAATCAATATTGCCTTGTAAATCCGCTTCTCCAATATGTTTTCCCATTTTATCAAAAACTTCTAAATGCGCTGCTTTGCCATAATGTAAATTATCCACTACCTTGACAAATCAAGGCGGTTTTTTCAAATTGAGTGTTATCACTCAAAAGGGTTTGTTCAAAATCTGCATACTCCTGTCGTTGTGTTCAATTGATTGCCGCATCAACAATAAAGAGTGCAATAGGGTAGATTTACCCTGCCCATTAATGCCCGTCAGCAAATTTAATTGACTTAACGGAAAAGTCGTTTCCTCTTTAAAACATTTAAAATTCGTGAGTTTGATTTGCGTTAGCATGTTTAAACTTCTCCCAAAATGTCTTGTACTCTGTTAAATCGGGTTATCACTTTTGCTGTATTAGCGGTAGAAAATCGCACGGCATCTAAATAATCTTCATCTTGCAGCAATTCATCAAAAAAATGATCTTGAATCGTTTTTTTGTGCCTTCTCAAAAAACCATCACTTTTAATAGAAAAGAAATAAGAAACAGATTCAAAAACAGCAAGATTAATTCTGCCTCTTGTTTGCTCGGTTGGTAAACGAAAATTGTGTTTGCCAAAAAACTTAAACGTTAATTTCATCACTCGTTCAAAATCTGATTTTAAGGCAACGATTTCTTCATCTGCCATCAAGTTAATTGTTCGCAAGGCTTTTTCGACAAAATCACTCATATCAGCATGATAGTCTGTTTCATAATCCAAAATTTGGAAAGCTAAATAGCGCAAAACGGCTTCTCTGTCTTTCATACGTTTAGGTGAAATGCCGTTATCAATTGCTTTTTTGAAATAGTCTTCTTTGGATAATTCTTTTAGCAATTGCGCGGCTTTACCAATAAAAATGCAATTTCTAACCTCTTGACGGTTAAGCATCGTACCACTGGTATTGATTCGATTAAAAATATCATAAATGACTTTAAGGGGAACTGAGGGGCGTATCAAATAAAGCAGTAGTTTTTTGTCTTCAATTCGAGTTTGATAATCACCAGGTTGCTCTATCAGTTCTGAGAAAGTATATTCATTAAGTTTAGGTAATGCTTCTAAGCCAGTTAACTCAAATTCATCATTGACAAATTCATGCAAAGTCGAAGTCCGTTGTAACCCATCAACAATAATATATTTGCCTTTCCGCGTTTGATTCACATAAAAAGCCGGCAACGGAAAATTCAAAATGATCGATTCAATAAACTTACTTTTTTGCTCAAGTTTCCAAACCAGATTGCGCTGAAAATCGGGATTAATAATCAGCTTACCCTGATCATATTTTCGTATCAATTCAAAAACCGTGTGTGGCTCCTGCCGAATATCAATATCTTCTTTTGTCGGATCATAAGGATACAAGCCAGCACTGCCTTCTTCATCAGCTGTATCGGCATCGACTTCAATGATTTCATTGTTTTTAATATCACTCATATTGATCTCTTCTCAAATCTAACCATTTAAAATTCGTGAATATAGAATTCAGGGTGAACACGCAGGTTCTTTCCTATAGACATATAATATGCAGGTTTTTGATGGCAGGTTGTGCTGGATATTTCTTTCTAACTCATTCAACGATTCCAGTGCAATAAGCGCATCATATACCCTAAAATAATCTTGTCAAGCATCAAGGCTGAAATTATTGTAACGATAGCGTTAAATGAACGTTTTATAATATATTTATTATGCGAGTTGATTTTATTTTTTAAAGTTATAAAAATAGTCTTCAATTTGATAATGAGTGGTAAGTTATTGATTATAAATATTTCTCCGATATTCATTTCCGTGCAAAATTTATTTTGCGGCCCATTTCCGTGCAAAATTTATTTTGCTTTTATTTGTTTTTGATCTACTGATACTAATTCTTGGCGTGAGTTGGTTGAGGGGATTGAATGGTGGGCAAGCGGGCGCTGGGCGCATCGCTAACCCACCCTACAAAACACAAGCCAATAAGAGTTGAGTCACTTGACGTAAAAACGTATAGTCGAGCGTTTCGGGTGTGTCTGTGGGCCGATGATAATTCGGATTTCTAAACTCTGAGGTGTCTGTCCACATTAAGGCTGATTTTTTGGCTTTCCAAAATGAGGCATGATCACTACGTTTTAAAACGGGAAATACGTTTTCTAGCCCTAAATAAACTTTTAATCCAATTACTGGAAATGTGGGTAAGTAAGTTTTTGCTTTGGTTAAGGTGATATCGACTAAAGCGTTTGAATGCCGATTGCCTATGATGCTTAAAAAATTGCCTGTCGTCGGTATGCGTATGGGTAAACCGGGTGGCACTTTTTGAGAATCAGGGGTGTGTTGGCAATAGCCAACCATTTCTAAAATATGGGCGTGAGAGAGTCTGATTTGATTTTTAATAATCATTTCGCGGACAAATTCTTGACTCCCTAGCAAATTATCTTCTTCTCGATTAAACGCGACAAAGCAGATGGGTGTTTGAGGGGCATATTCTGCTATCGCTTTTGCACAACTTAATAAGGCGGCTACGGCGCTGCCATTATCATCAGCCCCTGGGGTGTTGGGCACACTGTCATAATGGGCTCCGATTAATATGCAGGGCGTTTTTTGTAAATTCACTGGTGGTAAGGTGAAAATATTAGCGTATCTTCCTTGAGATTGAGTTTGATAACCGTAAGATTGCAATTGTTGCGTAATCCATTCGGCAACCCAACAATTCTGATCGTATTGTGCTCGGAAATGACGCGGTATGGAGAGGGTTTCTACACAGTCATGCAGATAGCTTTCTGAAATGCTTTCTAAAATGGGTGGTATCTTGATGTTTACGGCTTGGGCTGTTTGATTTGCGGCTTGGCTAATTAACATGATGCTTTTGATTCCTGTTATGTAAGAAAGAAGAATAAAAATAAGTAGTTGATTTTGTTAAATATTTTTTAAATGTCCCGTTGTTCAGTTTTAGATGTCAATATGGGTGAAATGAGTGTTCAATTGTTCAATTTTAAAATATCAACTAGGGGCCAATGAGTGTTCAACCGTTCAATTTTATATGATTTTAATAGAAAAAGGAAAGAAATTGGATAATAAAGAAGTTTTAATT
>QNEL01000103.1 GCA_003645185.1 Candidatus Parabeggiatoa sp. nov. 3 | reverse complement strand
GCTAATTTTGGCTAATTGCTGAAATTCGCCAAAATCGTTTTGATCGCCCCCGTGAGAGAAGTTGACTAAGTCTTTGTTTTTTATCATTTTGATAGTTTCAACAATAATTTATTTTAAATCGTCAAAAATGGGCTATTTTGATAAACTTATCTTATTGTTTGGAGGCCTTTTGATAAAAAAATTTCACAAAACGGTATTTATTAACAATTATCGTCTCTCACCGGGCAAAATAAATAGGGGGTATCCAGCCTCGGAGAACCGTTAATTAACTTATTGATTCTTAACGATATTTTGTTTTGGGTTTCAAGGCGAAATTTTGAGCTGTTTTTTACCTTGTCAAATTGAAGGCAAGCGTTAGGGCATGGGCCCTGTGCTAATCTCAAAATCAATTTTGAACGGAAATCTAAATCTAATTGATATACTTAGCGCGGTAACAAACTTATCTTTAAGAAGTCACAGCGTAGCTAAACTTTAGCCTTTAAAACTTTTTAATGAAGATGGTGAGCTTTAAAAAGCCCTACATCAAATTTTAATTTATGATCGCGTGCAGTATAATCATTGCCGTTTGCTTTAAAATCAGTGTGATAACTGATTTTCACGCAAAAGTTTTTTGCGCGCAAAATTTTTGCGTGGAACTGATTTTCAGGCAAAAGTTTCGCTTCGCGAAACTTTTGCCTGAAACTGATAACTGATAACTGATAACTGATATGTTTGAAAGTCTAACTGAGCGTCTTGGACAGACGCTAAAGAATATTAGTGGAAAAGGGCGTTTAAGCGAAAGTAATATTAAAGAGGCCCTGCGTGATGTGCGTATGGCTTTACTCGAAGCCGATGTTGCCTTACCGGTTGTTAAAGACTTTGTTGAACAGGTGCGACAACGGGCTGTTGGACAAGAAGTCATTGGGAGCCTGACGCCGGGGCAAGCACTGATTCGCGTGGTGCGCGATGAGTTAACAGTGTTGATGGGTAACCAGTGCGATGAACTCAATTTACAAGCTCCCGCACCTATCGTTGTCTTGATGGCCGGCTTACAAGGTTCAGGTAAAACGACTACTGTTGCTAAATTATCCCGTTGGCTGTTGGAACGTCACAAAAAATCGGCTATGGTGGTGAGCTGTGACGTGTACCGTCCGGCCGCTATTCAGCAATTGGAAACCTTGGCTAATGAGGTTGGGGTACAATTTTTTCCCAGTGATACTTCCCAAAAACCAGTTGATATTGCTAAAGCGGCTGTCGCACACGCTCGTAAACAATTTGTCGATGTCTTGTTGATTGATACTGCCGGTCGTTTGCATATTGATGAAGAAATGATGTCTGAAATCAAGGCATTACATCATGAAACGCAACCGACTGAAACCTTGTTTGTGGTAGACAGTATGACTGGGCAGGATGCGGCGAATACGGCTAAAGCTTTCAATGAGGCTTTACCCTTAACCGGTGTGATTCTGACTAAGACAGATGGTGATGCGCGTGGCGGTGCGGCTTTATCTGTACGACAGATTACGGGTAAACCGATTAAATTTCTCGGCATCGGCGAAAAAACAACGGCCCTAGAACCTTTTTATCCCGATCGTATTGCTTCGCGAATTATTGGTCAAGGGGATGTACTGAGCTTAATTGAAGAAGCGGAACGCACGGTTGATAAGAAACATGCTGAGAAGTTTGTTGGTAAGCTGAAAAAGGGACGGGGTTTTGATTTGGAAGATTTTCGCGCTCATTTGGTACAAATGCAAAATATGGGTGGCGTTGCGAGTTTGATGGATAAAATACCGGGTATCAATCAAGTGCCCGATAAAGCCAAGTCGATGCTCAACGATAAAGAAATCAAGCGCATGGAAGCGATTATCAATTCGATGACTCCCCTTGAGCGGCGCACACCGACGGTTATTAAAGGTTCCCGCAAACGTCGGATTGCTAAAGGTTCGGGTACCCTAATTCCAGATGTGAATCGCTTACTCAAGCAATTTACTCAAATGCAAAAGATGTTTAAACAAGTGAGTAAAAAACGTGGAATAGGCAATATTATGCGGGGTGTCAAAGGGAAGATGCCACCAGGGATGCGATTTTAATTTAAGGGGTAAGGGTTAAGGGTTTAATTTTTTTTCAACACAGAGGACACAGAGTACCACAGAGTGCCACAGAGTGAGTACTTTGAAACTGATGGGTGGTAAGCATAAATTGTATTATGGTTGACAAAATTCATTTTATACACCTTTAACCCTTATGATTCTATTGTATTAATAGCAATAAGGATATAATCTTGAAAGACGAATTTCCTCGTATTAAACGTCTCCCCCCTTATGTTTTTAACATTGTTGGTGAGTTAAAAATGCAAGCTCGTACACGAGGGGATGATATTATTGATTTTGGCATGGGTAATCCTGATCAGCCTCCCCCTAAGCCTATCGTTGATAAATTGGTTGAGGTAGCACAGCGTAAGGATACTCACCGCTATTCTGCCTCAAAGGGTATTCCGCGACTGCGTCGCGCAATGACGAATTGGTATGAACAACGCTATGATGTTTCTTTAGATCCAGAAACGCAGGCGATTGTCACTATCGGCTCTAAAGAGGGTTTAGCCCATTTAGCCTTAGCAACGGTTGGCGCTGGGGATTCGGTGTTAGTGCCTAATCCCGCTTATCCGATTCATCCTTATGGTTTTGTGATTGCGGGGGCCGATGTACGTCATGTGCCTTTGATTCCGGGTGTTGATTTTTTTGCAGAATTGGTCAAAGCGATTACCAATTCTTGGCCGCCTCCAAAAATGTTGGTACTCAATTTCCCAGGTAATCCAACAGCGCAATGTGTTGAACTTGATTTTTTTGAACAAATAGTTGACATTGCGAAAAAACATGATATTTGGATTGTTCATGATTTGGCTTATGCCGATATTGTTTTTGATGGCTATGTGGCCCCATCCATTTTGCAAGTGCCAGGGGCAGTTGATGTGGCCGTTGAATCTTTTTCTTTGTCTAAGAGCTATAATATGCCCGGCTGGCGGCTCGGTTTTATGTCTGGCAATACGACTTTGATTGCGGCCTTGACTCGTATGAAATCTTATCTTGATTATGGCACATTTACGCCCATTCAAGTGGCGGGCATCACGGCACTAGAGGAGTGTCAGGATTATGTGTTGGAAATTCAGGATATGTATTGCAAACGTCGCGATGTACTGTGTGAGGGTTTAAATGCCTTAGGCTGGGCAGTAGAAAAACCAAAAGCGACTATGTTTGTGTGGGCACAGATACCCGAACCCTATAAAGCCATGGGCTCATTAGAGTTTTGCAAGAAACTGTTAGCGGAAGCGAAAGTGGCCGTATCGCCGGGCATTGGTTTTGGCAATTATGGCGATGATCATGTACGATTTGCGCTAATTGAAAATCCTCATCGCATACGTCAAGCGTTGCGTGGCATTCGAGATATGTTTCGCAAAGATCAGCTATGATGTCGTCGTAATTATACTGAGAGTACAACGGATTAACTTCATTCCCTGATTTTTTTCACGCAAAAACTTCTTAAGTGAAAATGTGAAATGTGAAATTGTGTTCAAATAATCTCCTTTTTATTTTCACATAGTAAGTACTGAACCATAAATTTTCAGGTATTTAAAAAAAGAAAGGAGAAAGGGGGCATTCGCCCTGGATTGCCCCTACGGGCGGCTTGTAGGGGCAATCCCTTGTGGTTGCCCTTTGCGGTATAAATACCTGTTTATTTGTGCTTCAGTACTTACACCTCGTATAAACCCCAAAAAAATAACTTTTATTAATCTTGTTTTTAATGAGATTGTGGGCAATATACCAGAGAAAGTTTTGTCAGAGGTCAAAAACCTGCCAGGTTTGGCAAACCTGGCAGGTTTGGCACGAAACTTTTCTGGGCAACTATACCTTGCCAACCCGATAACTGATAACTGATAACTGATAACTGATATGTTAGAACCTGTAAAAGTAGGTGTGCTAGGCTTAGGCACGGTTGGTGGTGGCACAGTGCATGTTTTGCAGCGTAATGCGAAAGAAATAGCGCGTCGTGCAGGGCGTGGTATTGTGGTTAGCCATGCTTGTGCTAAAGAAATAAATCAAACTCATCCCTATAGCGTTGATGATATCGTGCTAACTGAGCAACTGACTGATGTCGTTAATCATCCCCAAGTTGATATTGTTGTCGAATTGTTAGGGGGCACCACTATCGCACGGGATATCACCTTGCAAGCTATCGCAAATGGTAAGCATGTGGTGACGGCGAATAAAGCCTTGATTGCGGCTCACGGTAATGAGATTTTTGCAGCGGCACAAGAAAAAGGCGTTGTCATTGCCTTTGAAGCCGCTGTTGGCGGGGGGATACCTGTCATTAAAGCAGTACGCGAGGGATTAGCAGGGAATCAAATTGATTGGGTAGCGGGTATCATCAATGGAACCAGTAATTTTATTCTGACTGAAATGCGTGAAAAGGGTAGCGAGTTTTCAGACGTGTTAGCTCAAGCTCAACAGTTAGGTTATGCCGAAAAAGATCCGACTTTTGATATCGAAGGGATTGATGCCGCTCATAAGTTGACGATTCTAGCCTCAATTGCTTTTGGAATTCCTTTGCAGTTTGATAAGGTTTATAAAGAGGGGATTACCAAAATCACGCAGGAAGATGTCCAATATGCTGAAGAATTAGGCTATAGAATCAAACATTTGGGTATTACTCAACGCTCTGAAAAAGGGGTTGAAGTTCGGGTACATCCGACGTTGATTTCCAATAAATGTTTGCTGGCTAATGTTGAAGGCGTGATGAATGCCGTTCTCGTTGAATCAGACGCGCTAGGGCAATCACTTTATTATGGGGCTGGGGCAGGCGCATTGCCGACGGGTTCAGCAATCGTCGCCGATTTAGTTGACGTGACGCGCACACTGACGACTGATCCGGGCAATCGAGTACCCCATCTTGCTTTTCAGCAGAATGCCTTAGTTGATTTGCCGATTTTACCAATAGAAGATATAGAAACGGCTTATTATCTTCGCATGACGGCATTGGACAAACTTGGGGTTTTGGCGAAAGTAACCCAGATTCTCAGTGAGCAACAAATTAGTATTGAAGCCATTATTCAAAAAGAACCTTTATGTGGCGCTCCTCATGTTTCGGTAGTTATACTGACTCATAAAGTGGTAGAGAAACAACTCAACCAAGCTATCCAAGCAATTGAAAACTTAGAGGGTATTACTGGAGAAATCACTCGGATTCGTTTGGAAATACTGGATGGGTAAATAGGCGGTAGAGACGCGATGCAGAGCAAATCTAGACTTCGCGTCTATACAATTCGACGGCAAACAGTGCGAAAGTCAGCAAGTGACTTTCGAGGTTCAAGTTTTTGCGCGCAAGATATTTGAACATTGAACACATTTTTAGAAAAATATTTTGCTTGAAATTTGTAGTGGTCAAATTGAACTTGAACAATTAATATTAATCATTAATCAGCGTTTAGCTTCGCTGCCCTTCGGTTCACGATTTCACGCGTGAAATAAAGTATTTGCTTAAAAAACTTTTGCGTGAAATCCTGTTGATCACTACATTTTTTATATTTTTTGTAGTGGTAAGATTGATGTTGAACAAATCAATATTAATCAGCGTTTCACGCTAAAGTTTCGCGGAGCGAAACTTTAGCGTGAAAATCATGACAATCAGCGCAATCTGCGTTCTATCAAGGATTTGTTCGTACCTTCATTTTCTGTTTAACATCCATTTGACCACTACAATTTTGCTTGAAATTGATTTGAGATTTGACTGATATGATGATTCAATTCGATAAGGGGTTGATGATTGGCCTGAGTGCATTAGTCTGCGTTTCTTGTGTCACACCACCGATTTCTCAGCCTCAACCCACAACACAACCTACAATAACACCGGATGAGAAGCCGCAAACGCGGCCTCTACCAACAGTACCCACCACGCCATCGACGACGACACCCGATCAAGCGCCGACAGCACCAGTACCAGAGCCGGCCTCTCCTAGTCCGGTTCAACCTTCAGTTCGGCCTCCAATATCCCCTCCCGAACCGATATCCCCACCGTCAACACCAGAAAGCAAACCTAAACCAAAACCTTCCCCAGCGTTACGAGTACCGGCTTCTGTTGTTTCGCTACGCAAAACGACAGCCGTGCCAGGCGGTGTCGCTTGGGTACCTTTGGGTATTCAAAGTGCCATACCCCCCAAGATCAAATATAAACAGCGTCGGGTATTGGTACTACATCATAAGCAACAATGGATCGCCTTGGTAGGCATTCCACTGAGTGCTAAAACGGGACGCCACAGCGTTGTCAATCAAGAAACGGGAAAACGTTATACGTTTAAGGTTAAAGCTAAAAAGTATAAAGCCCAATATATTAAGCTTAAAAATAAACGTCTTGTCAATCCCACTAGCAAGGATTTAAAACGTATTCGACGTGAACGTAAGCTGATGAAAGCGGCTTTTGCCAGCCGTTGGCGAATAAGCTCAACGCAGCCCTTGCCTTTAACGCAGCCCGTGCGAGGACGTTTGAGCAGCCCGTTTGGTTTGCGTCGTTATTTCAATGGACAAGCCCGTAATCCACATACGGGTTTAGATATTGCCGTACCGCAGGGCACACCTATTGCGGCAGCGGCATCAGGTAAAGTGGTTAAAACTGGGCATTATTTTTATACGGGTAAAACAGTGATGATCGATCATGGTCAAAAGGTAGTCACTTTGTATGGTCATTTGAATACGATTGCCGTATCCGTTGGACAAGAGGTTAAAAGGGGGCAAAAAATTGGAACCGTTGGCAAAACGGGGCGTGCAACAGGGCCACATTTACACTGGAGTGTGAGCTTGAATCAAACATTGATTGATCCAAAGTTAGTAATGCAGTAGAATGAGTCTTTTTTTTCAGCCAACCAAAATCTTGAATTAGATTTAATGAATAGTGGTTTAGAAAAAGATTGGAGGTAAAATCTTTGATTTTGCCCTCAGTGAAACGGTTTTTGATCATTAAACTTGTTCCTAAATACAAAGTCATTGAAAAATATTAATAGACTGCAAGATTTCAATCAATGACTGTACATCAAAATCTTTTTACAATGAATAGAATGCTGATAATAGCAGATGACACTGATTTACTGATCTAGGATTTGTTTTAATCCGCGCCAATCATGACAATCTGTGTTATCAGTGTTCTATCTCTTGAGAGGGGTGAGTTTATAAAACATAAAACGGCCTCGAACACGGCACAATGATTTAATCGTTTCCATCCAGAAATCTATTTTTTTGAATGGTTATCCATCCGATATAGAAATAGAAATTGATTGGTTACATGTCGGGTATTAGGGCTGGGGCAAAGGATTGCCCCTACTGATAATTTCTTTTCAAAGCAACCACTTTGGCACCTCAAAATGCCAAAACTGAATTTCACGCAAAAGTAAGTAGGTATGCATAAATCTTTTAACATTTTCTGTATTTTCTCTAGGGCTCCCTGCGTGTTTTTGCAGCCCACCAGCCTTCTACAAAATGTTAATAAACTTTTGCGTACCTATTTAATTAATTAGAATTGCTTCAAAAACTTTTGCGTGTGTGTGATTTAAGCTACTTGGTTGGCGATAATTAGCGTCAGCCGTTACTCCTGTCTAAAACGATCCATCTTGAGTGTTGCGGCTTGCGTGTTAGTTTTTTTCCAAAATGAGGAACGTCTGTGTCTTTTAATGATTTTAATTTACACCCTGCTATTCTGAAAGCAGTACAACAATGTGGCTATACTACCCCTACACCGGTTCAAGCTGAAGCGATTCCTAAAGTACTCGATGGTCATGATATCATTGCCTCGGCAAACACCGGCACGGGTAAAACAGCTTCTTTTGTATTGCCAGCCTTGCAACTTCTCACTAAGCGTCGTTTTAACAAAAAACAGTACGGCAAACCATCGGTGTTAGTATTGACACCGACACGAGAATTAGCGAATCAAGTCAGTCAAGCCATTCGTAATTATGGCAAAAATGTGCATTGTTTTAGTACTAGCCTTGTCGGCGGTATGCCTTACGGCCCACAAATCAAAAGCTTATCACGCCAGATCGATATAGTGGTGGCCACGCCAGGGCGTTTGTTGGATATGCTGGAACGTCGAAGAATTGATTTATCTTATGTCAACATGTTGGTGCTTGATGAAGCTGATCGGATGTTGGATATGGGATTTGTCGATGAAGTGAATAAAATTGCCGATTCTACCCCTGAGGATCGTCAAACGTTATTATTTACAGCGACTTGGGATAACACACTGGCAAAATTAGCGCAGACTTTGCTGAAAGAGCCAGAACGTATTCAAATTGAAACAGAGCCCACCCAAGACAATATTGAGCAGCGTTTACATGTTGCAGATGATTTCGATCATAAAACGCGCTTGTTGGAGCATTTACTGGATGACGACAAGCTAACGCAAGCGATTATTTTTTCTGCGACTAAACAAGGGGCTGATATACTGGCTCAGGATTTGGTAGCACAAGGACATGCTGCTGCGGCTTTACATGGCGATATGAAACAAGGGGCACGCACCCGTACTTTGACGAATCTGCGTCGAGGTAAATTGCGCTTGCTGGTAGCGACCGATGTTGCGGCCCGTGGACTGGATATCACCACTCTCAGCCATGTGATCAATTTTGATCTACCGCGTTTTGCTGAAGATTATGTACACCGTATCGGTCGTACTGGACGAGCGGGTGCCGCAGGGACAGCGATTTCTTTTGCATTGCCAGATGATTTGCTGCATTTGGAACGGATTGAGCGTTATACTGGTCAACAGGTACCTCAGTACGTTATTCCAGGGCTTGAACCGACTCGTCGGTTGCAACGAAGTCGCAACAATAAGAAAAAGCGTCCATTTCGTGGAAACGATTATGGAGCACGTAAACCGGGTTATGGTAGTGGCCCTAAGCATAAAGGAAGCAGTGGCGGCCACTATCAACAGCCCCCTCCTCATCAGCATAAGCGGCGGCAAAGTCGGATGGCCGGTCAAAAAATGACGACTCCTACCCCTTAGTCAATTGATCAATGTATCAATTATCAAGAAGAGGGGGAAAGGTAGGGGGCAGGCAACGGTTTTTTTTCTTGCCCACCATCTGAGGTTAAATTAAGCAACAGCGAACACGTTAGTACGCCCCTACAGAACCATCATTTTGCTCTGTTTTGTAGGGGCATACCTGTGTGTTTGCCCTTATGTGATGCGGGGTTTTGTAGGGGCTTTACTGCGTGTCTGCCCTTATGTGATGCGGGGTTGGGTTTTGTAGAGGCTTTACTGCGTGTCTGCCCTTATGGTATTGAGGCGGAACCTAGGAAAAAAATAGATAACCTAAATGAAAAGTGAAATCGCCAAAACAGAGTATTTTAGATTAGGTAACATGACACTGCTTTGCCTACTGACTCTTGAAAATGGCTACGAAATTCTAGGCAGTGTGACAAAAACAATAGCGAAAGAAACGGATGAAGAAGAAGCGAGAGGCATGGCTTACCAAAGAGCCATTTATCAGCAAATTGAATTAGAATCGCTACCCGAAACGCGAACGGTAGGTGTGATACCAACTAATCTAAAATAGCAATCAAAGCCCTCTGTTTTTGTGAAGTTCAAAGCTTGTCTTGAATAAAGTTTGAGAATAAAGTTTGATCGTTCTGCAAGAGAAATGATGACAGTAAATAGAACGCTGATTTAACTGATTGTCCTGATTGACGCTGATCAATCAGCAATTAATCATAAATATCAGTGTTAATCAGTCTGATCATGACAATCAGCGTTCTATTAGATTATAAGTACAAACTAACAATACTTAAATTCATTCCGATTTTTCTCCAGAAAGGTAACGACAGGGATTGTATATAATAAAGAATTAGATCGTGGGCCACCCAGTTTAAATCCTTTATTTATATATAAACAATCCTTGTAGTTATACAGCCCTTTCCCAAGTACCGGATTTCCCGCCTGCCTTCTTGATTAATCTGATGTTTTCTAAAGTCATACCACGATCTACAGCCTTGCACATATCATAAATCGTTATCAAAGCGATTTGTACAGCAAACAGGGCTTCCATTTCGACACCCGTTTGTCCAGTTGTTTTAACCGTTGTTTGACAATGCACCGCCTGTTTTTCAGGTAAAGGGGTTAAATCAACACTGATATGCGTCAACATGATCGGATGACAGAGCGGAATCAAGTCACTGGTTTTTTTGGCCGCCATAATACCAGCAATTCGCGCAATACCCAAGACATCCCCTTTTTTATGTTCACCTGCCATGATTAACTCTAAAGTTTGCGGCTGCATTGTAATCAAACCTTCGGCAAGGGCAACGCGATCCGTAGTCGTTTTGGCACCCACGTCTACCATGTGGGCTTCGCCGGCCTGATTAAAGTGGGTGAGTTGAGTCATAGGATTGATATCAATATAAACGCTTCAGTCCGCAAGAGACGCTTCAGTCCGCAAAAGAGATTTCAAGGTCATATTTCATTTCTATTGAGAGAAAGCATCTTTAGCGTCTTTAGCGTCTTTAGCGTCTTTAGCGTTATTTTTTTATTTACACTCAACAACACCCAACTTAGCAATGTCAATTTTACTGTCTCCAGAGCAATTGCTCGCTTGCACAGCAGTATAGAGGTGTGTACCACGCGGCAAGGGGCCGCCTACACACGTTTGAAGCTCCATTGAGAGAACTTGGACATTATTGAGGGTCTTCTCACCAATGGGATCAGAATACGGTGCATAATAGAAAGTGTATCCACGAGCGTAGGGATCGGTTGACCAACAAACCTCTGCTGGATTACAAGCAGGTGTGCCAGCCACTTCTAACACAGGTGTTTGTGGTAAAGGCGTTACGCCTTTTTTACATTTGCCAATATGAAGTGTCGCTTGAGTTGTGGTTGTAAAATCGCAAATCTGAACCAATGTAGACAAATCAGTTGACTTAGCAGGCGCACTAAATGCTGAAACATCAGCCTTGTGTTTGTAAACCGTTTCACCTGTCGAGGTGTCTGCGGTTAATTCAAAATCAGCGCAATCTGCACTGGCACCACCACAAGCCGTAACGGTTAGGTGAGATTTACCCGGTATGTGGGGTATCACTTTCTCTTCTTTACCAATCAACTTGGTTTCAATTGAGAGCACATCATCCTTTTCTGTATAAGAGAAAGCTGAGCGGATACGGTAAGAACAACTGATCAATTCTGCAATCGTATTAAGGATGCTGGTGAGGCTCTTCCTCTCGTCGCGAATATCAGTGATTTCAAAGAAAGCACCACCTGTACCGCTGGCAATCTGGCGTATGGCATCATGATTGGGGCCAATGACATGAGTAACAATACCGGCCTTACGCAGTTGGGGAACTATCCCTTTTAAGGTATTGCCTTCTTTGTTACACTTATGCCCATCATCATGAGGGGGCGCGTCGGTTATGACAATGACAATTTTACCCGCAGCTGGCCGCCATTTTTGATCGGCTACTGCGTGGGCAAGGCCCGCCAATAGAGATTCAGGGCCATCATTACCCCCACTGGCCTCTAAAGACTCAATCCAGCCACGCATTTCCGTATTCTTCTCAGTCAGAACACCACCATTGTAAACCTTGTAAGGGAAATCACCGGGATCACCGCAAGGATCTCCTTCAAAATCCTTATACTCGGTGAGGCCCAAACGATAGTCAATGCCGGCCTTCGCTATCGCATCGGAAAATCCAATGACAGCACTTTGCATTTCCTCAATCTCGCCACCCATAGAACCGGTGGTGTCAAAAACAAAAACGACATCATTTTGTCGGCCTTCCGAGCTACAATCAAGATACTCACTGATCGTTGAACAATCTGCTTGAGCCCAAGCCATGTTCCAACTACTGGCTAACAATGTGCAGCCTACAACGGCTGTTATGCGAAATGCCGAGGAAAGGCGGTTTTTCATTTTCATGGTTGTTAAATACCTCGTAATAAGGTTTAGTTCAATGAACAATCATCAATTATCAATCATAACTGCGTACAAAAAATGTAGCACGGCAAAACATTTTTCATCAGTTCATTTTTCATTTTGAATCATGAATTGCCTGAATAAGATGTATTCATTAATATATAGTCTATT
Source organism: Candidatus Parabeggiatoa sp. nov. 3 (assembly GCA_003645185.1). Lineage (GTDB taxonomy): Bacteria > Pseudomonadota > Gammaproteobacteria > Beggiatoales > Beggiatoaceae > Parabeggiatoa. The sequence goes on along the minus strand of QNEL01000103.1, from coordinate 7,601 downwards.
TATTTTAAAAAATCAACATATATAATCTATTCAAGATAACGCAAGAGACGCAAAAGACGCAAAAGACGCAAGAGACGCAAGATTTCTCTTGAAGACGATCATCGAAAGCGTCTTTAGCGTTTAGCTCAATTTAAAATAAGCCAATCGAAAAATGCTTTCGAGGTTCAAGTTTTTGCGCGCAAAAACTTGAACCTCGAATATCAAATCTAATTTATAATGACATTCAAAATACCTAGTGCAGGATCGCTCCAATCCTAAGACCACCTAGCCTGCCTAAAAAGGGGCAACCACAAGGGTTGCCCCTACGAACGGTTTGTAGGGGCAATCCCTTGTGGTTACCCTGGTTTTTCAATGGTATTGAAACTGGAGCGATCCTGCACTAGGCTATTCGTCATAATAGTCAAAAAATCATAATATGTGGTAAGATTCATTGCATTTAGTAATTAATATACATTCCCATTAGATCAAAAATTGATTGGAGTCCAAGATTTATCTTGGACATTTACCCTTTTAGGTATCGAGAAGCCATTGTGAGCAACTATAAAGAAACTTTAAATTTGCCTAAAACGCATTTTCCCATGCGGGGCAATTTGCCCCAGCGTGAGCCAGAATTCCTCAAAAAGTGGCAAGATTTAGAGTTATATCAACGACTTAGACAAGAACGACAAAACCAACCCACTTTTATTTTGCACGACGGGCCGCCTTATGCCAATGGTGATATCCATATCGGCCATGCCGTCAATAAAATTCTCAAAGACATTATTGTTAAATCCCGGACTTTAAGCGGTTTTAACGCCCCTTATGTACCCGGCTGGGATTGCCATGGCTTGCCCATTGAGTTAGAAGTTGAGAAAAAACGAGGCAAATCAGGCAAATCCCACGCTACTGGCGATGTAGATGTCCGCAAATTTCGCGATGCTTGTCGTGAGTACGCCACACGACAAATAAACAGACAACGCGCTGATTTTAAAAGATTAGGTGTTATCGGCGACTGGGATAACCCCTATTTAACCATGGATTATCACACCGAGGCCAATATTATCCGAGCATTAGCCCGGATTATTGCCGCTGGACATTTGAATAAAGGCTTTAAGCCTGTGCATTGGTGTACTGATTGTGGTTCTGCCTTAGCAGAGGCCGAAGTGGAATACGAAGAGAAACAATCTATCGCGATTGATGTACGCTTTCGCCTCGTCAACGACGAAACATTGTTAACGCGCTGTCATCATGCCCCAGAACGGCTCGGTTCAGGGCCCTTATCAGTCGTCATTTGGACTACAACACCTTGGACTTTACCCGCTAATCAAGCAGTCGCACTGCATCCAGAATTAGAGTATGCCATCGTGCAATGTGATGAGGGCCAATATGGGCCTGAACGTCTCATTGTCGCCGAAGCCTTACTCAAAGATACCCTGTTTCGTTATGGCATAGAACATTATCATGTCGTAGCCTATTGCCAAGGGCAAGATTTAGAACATCTACAGTTGCAACATCCGTTTTATGATCGTCAAGTCCCCATTATTTTAGGCCAACATGTCACCACTGAAGCGGGAACCGGTGCCGTACATACCGCACCTGGACATGGCCAAGATGACTATGTCGTCGGCCAGCGTTATGGTTTGCCCATTGATAATCCCGTAGATGGAAAAGGGAAATTTTTACCTGAAACGCCATTATTTGGCGGTGAACATGTTTTCACAGCGAATGAACATGTCGTAGAAGTGCTGAAAGCACGCGGCAATCTCGTACATGAGGCACGCATTCGTCATAGTTATCCACACTGTTGGCGGCATAAAACCCCTATTATTTTTAGGGCTACGCCACAATGGTTTATCAGCTTGGATCAACAGGGCCTACGTCAACAGGCTTTAGAAGCCATCAAAACCGTCACTTGGATACCAGATTGGGGACAACAACGCATTGAAGGCATGATTGAAACCCGCCCCGACTGGTGTATCTCACGACAACGTAATTGGGGCGTACCCATACCCTTATTTGTGCATCAAACCACAGGCGAATTGCATCCACGCACTCAAGAATTGATTGAAGCCGTTGCACAACGAGTAGAACAAAACGGCGTTGATGCCTGGTTTGAACTTGAACCCACTGAATTGCTAGGCGATGAAGCCGCTCAGTATGATAAAGTGACAGATACGCTAGATGTATGGTTTGATTCCGGAGTCACGCACACCACCGTTTTGGAAAATCAACTTCAACAGCGCGTACCAGCTGATCTCTATTTAGAAGGTTCTGATCAACATCGTGGCTGGTTTCAATCATCCTTATTGACTTCCATTGCCATGCGTGACGGTGTACCGCCTTACAAAGGCGTACTGACACACGGTTTCACCGTAGATGCCAAAGGCGACAAAATGTCTAAATCCAAAGGCAATGTCATCGCGCCGCAAAAAGTGATCAAGAGCTTGGGAGCCGATGTATTGCGCTTATGGGTTGCCGCAGCCGATTATAGTGGCGAACTGCGTGTTTCTGATGAAATTTTAAAACGGATTGCAGAAGCCTATCGCCGATTACGCAATACCGCCCGATTTTTATTAGCCAATCTGCACGGCTTTAATCCCGAAACAGACTGTGTCGCGCCTTCAGACATGTTAGCCCTTGATCGTTGGGCCGTTGATCGCGCCTATCGCTTACAAGAAGAGATTATCAAAGCCTACGACGAGTATTCGTTTCACTTGATTTATCAAAAAATCCATTATTTTTGCACAGTAGACATGGGCAGCTTATACCTTGACATCATCAAAGATCGTCAATATACCTGCCAAACGAATAGCCTCGCACGACGCTCAGCACAAACCGCCTTATATCACATTGTTGAAGCCCTAGTGCGTTGGCTTGCCCCGATTCTCAGTTTTACCGCCGAAGATATTTGGCAACATAAGCCAGGGCAACGCAGTGATTCCGTGTTATTGGAAACCTGGTATGACGGCTTATTTCAACTCCCAGACAGTGCCGAAAAAAATACAGCCTTTTGGGAAAAAATCTTTGCAGTACGCGAATCCGTCAACAAAGCACTGGAAAAACTGCGTACTTCAGAAGCCATCGGCTCCTCTTTAGATGCCGAAGTTGATCTGTATTGTGATGACACACTCTATACTCAATTGACGCATTTGGGTGATGAATTACGTTTTGTCTTTATCACATCCTACGCACGAGTTCATCCTACGAATGCTAAACCAGCAGAAGCGGTAGAAAGCGAACACGGTTTTTGGCTTCAAGTCAAACCCTCCGAGCATTCTAAATGTGTACGCTGCTGGCATCACCGTGAAGATGTCGGAACGCATTCTAATCACCCCGAACTCTGTGGGCGTTGTATCGAAAATGTCGAAGGGGATGGTGAATTGCGCCGTTATGCCTAATCAAACTTCAAACCCCCCCGTAACGGGGAAACATAACAAAACTGGTGAAAACCCCTCACCCTCGCCAAGCCCAGAAAAAAGTATTCTAATATGGTTATGGTTATCACTTATCGTCATCGTACTAGATCAAATCACCAAAGTGTGGGTGAGTGCAACCTTAGTATTAAATGAAGTCGTCACCGTGCTACCCTTTTTTGATTTAAGACTCTTGCACAACCCCGGAGCCGCATGGAGCATTCTAGCAACGGCCGGTGGCTGGCAACGCTGGTTCCTAGCCGGATTAGCCCTAATCGTCAGTGGAATCATAATCATTTGGCTAAGCCGCCTCAAACCTCAACAACGTTGGTTAGCTTGTGCCCTCGCCTTGATACTAGGCGGTGCTATCGGTAACGTCATCGATAGAATAATCTATGGCTATGTTGTTGATTTTATAGATATATATTATCAACAATGGCACTGGCCAGCATTTAATATTGCAGACAGTGCCATCAGTGTAGGAGCCGTCATGTTATTGATAGACGCATTATGGATGCAAGAGGAAAAAGGGAAAGGATAAAGGGTAGGATATACTCAGCACGGGAATAAACTTAACTTTTGGCAACCCCAGGTTGCCACCTGGGGCTATTCACATTTTCAGGCTAAAATTTCGCTCCGCGAAATTTTAGCCTGAAAACCCCTACGGGGTTGTGCTTTTTAATCTTTTTCTGATCGATTTGCCTTTGTACTTTATGCCATCGGGAATGCTTTTAAAAGTTTAAATTGTGCCCGCGTGCAGTATAGAACGCTTGTCTTGTTTTTCGTACCCACTTTATCTTAGGCCTATCCAAAAAATAAATTATCCCAGTCGGTTTTTGTAGGGTGGGTAACGGGTTTTTGTTGCCCACCATTCCCCTAAGTAGGTACGCAAAAGTTTATTAACATTTTGTAGCGAAGGCTGGTGGGCGGGTGCGATTAAAAGTGCATGGCTTTTTTTTTTTTTAATAAAAGCTTAAAAAGCACAACCCCGAAGGGGTTGAATGTGAATAGCCCCAGGTGGAACCTGGGGTGAATAGCCATGCCGTTTTAATCACACCCCTGGTGGGCAGCAAAAACACGCTACCCACCATTTCACGCGCTTTGTTTCGCGGAGCGAAACTTTAGCGTGAGCCGAAGGCCAGCGAAGCTAAATACAGAAAATCTTAAAAGATTTATGCGTACCTACTTACGTTAATCCGCTGTACTTAACAACCAATGAAAGTGAGTCATATATGAGTCAAGAAACCGTCACAATGACAGACAACAGGACAGGAAAAACCATCGTATGTCCGATCCTAACCGGAACGCATGGCCCCCCCGTTGTTGATTGCCACGGGCTCTATAGCGAATTAGGCATGTTTACTTTTGATCCGGCTTATGTCACCACAGCCAGTTGTGAAAGTACCATCACCTTTGTTGATGGTGAAAACGGCATATTATTGTATCGCGGTTACCCCATTGATCAACTCGCTGAAAAAAGCAGCTATCTCGAAGTGTGTTATTTATTGTTATACGGAGAATTACCCACAACCGAACAAATGGATCATTTCACCGCGAATATCCACCAACACACTTTGTTAAATGAAGGATTACAACGTTTTTATAATGGTTTCAGACATAGTGCCCATCCAATGTCTATGCTAGTCGGTGTCGTCGGAGCCTTATCAAGTTACTACTATGATGCGATGGATATTCAAAACCCTGAACATCGTAATAGAAGTGCCTTACGTCTGATCGCCAAACTGCCTACGATTGCGGCCAATAGTTATAACTATCTGATGGGTCATCCTTATGTTTATCCACGCAATGACTTAGGTTATGTTGAGAATCTCATGCAAATGATGTTCGCCGTACCGACACAACCTTATGAGTTTAATGAAACGGCAATCAAAGCGTTGGAAGTCGTATTAATCCTACATGCTGATCACGAACAAAATGCCAGTACATCAACAATACGCTTAGCAGGAAGTTCACAAGCTCATCCTTTTTCCTGCGTAGCAGGAGGGATTGCAACCCTGTGGGGGCCGGCACATGGTGGAGCCAATGAAGCCGTCATTCGGATGTTACAACAAATTGAGCATCCGAAAAACATTCCTGACTATATCGCCCGGTTTAAAGATAAAAAAAGCAACCTGCGGCTAATGGGTTTTGGACATCGTGTTTATAAAAACTATGATCCTCGTGCCAAGATTATTCGGGAAATTTGCCATCAACTGCTGAAGGAATTAGATGCACAACAGCAGCCCTTGTTTGAAATTGCCATGGAGTTAGAGCGGATTGCGCTTTCAGACGAGTATTTTATAGAGCGCAAACTCTATCCCAATGTGGATTTTTATTCAGGCATTATTCTCAGAACCTTGGGTATACCCCTGAATATGTTTACAGTCATATTTGCGGTAGCCCGTACCGTCGGTTGGGTTTCGCAATGGATGGAAATGATGAACGAACCGCAACTGAGAATAGCGCGGCCGCGCCAATTGTATACCGGTGCCGCAGAGCGGGATTACGTACCGATGGCAGAACGCTAGGGTTCGTAGGGGCAATCCCTTGTGGTTGCCCTTCATGCCAGTCAAGTCTATCGCATCCAAAATAATGCCGCAATCAAAAACAACAAACTACCCGAAAATAGAACTGAGGCTATCACAATCGTTAAAATCCAGCACATCAAAAGAAATTTTCTTGATGCCTTTATTTGGCGCTTATCAATCAGAACGTCGTTCTGAACAACTGATAACAGAAATAGTTAAGAGCCGATTATTTAAGCGAGAGCGAGAAACAATAACTACAAGGATTGTATATAAGAAAGGATTGGATTGTGGCAAATTGAAATTCCAAATCCTTTTTTTAAACTAAACAAACCCACTTAATCCTTTGCAAACGGATTGTAATTGGAGTCTCAAAAAATACCCAAAAAAACAGAAAGGTGCCCGTTTTTAAAATCCTTTCTTATATACAATCCTTGTAGTTCTTCCTTTATTTGGGAATACGCCCTAGGTGGATGATTAAGCAACAACCATAAAGAGATTGCTTATGTATAAATTAGATATAACTAATGATGCCTTGAATTTCACTAAAGGCCTCCCCCCAAAACAGTTCAAACAGATTTTTACGGCTATTATGGATTTGCTAAAAAATCCAAGGCCTTATGATTCATCCAAACTTAAAGGATATCCTGATTTATATAGAAAAGATGTGGGTGAGTATCGTATCATTTATAAATTTGATGATGAAACTGTCTATGTTTTATTAATTGGTAAACGTAATGACGATGACGTTTACAAACGATTAACACGAAAAGGAACTTGAATCATCAATTAGCGACGTGGAGAATCATAAATGAATATCAATGTCACAGAACTTGAAAACCGAGTTGGACAATATATACAGGCTGTTGTTACGGAACATATTGTCATAGAAAAAACGGGCAATCCAATAGCAGTCATCATGTCATACACAGATTATGAACGATTGAACAAGTTTGAAGAGGCTTTTTGGGCCTCAAAAGCAATTGAGGCAGAAAAAAGTGGCTATTTAGGCGACAAAAGTTTGAGTGAACTGATGAAAATTAAAACATTGAAAGACAGTCAATAGTCATTAATCACTTTGACATCCTCATAAATTTGAGTCAATACTAGAAGTTAGAACTGAGGCTATCACAATCGTTAAAATCCAACGCATCAAAAGAAATTTCCTTGATAAGTTTATTTGGCGCATTTTGAAAAAATATCAGACACCAATATTTGTATTTTTTATTTAAAAGGGCTTTATCAATTAGCAGATGAAAATTGAACAGATTGGTTTAAGTAATTATGTTATATCAGAAATAACAATCACAAAATCGAATGGTTTGATTATGGTAACTCACGATACGACTCATTTTAAGCGGTTACAGGGCATTAAATTAGAAGACTGGACTTACTTAAAGCCCCTCCAAAATAATGTTTAAACATCTTGTTATTTATAAGTTTGATTCTTGACGCTTGACAATATTATTTTATGATTCTATGCTTTCCTTTATATGTCAAAAGTACAAATTAGTATATTAGAAAATTCTAAATCAAAGAATTGATGACTGAGGCAGCTTCAATTTTCGTTCCAAATTTATTTTGCGAAGGTATTTTCGTTCCAAATTTATTTTGCGAAGGTATTTTCGTTCCAAATTTATTTTGCGAAGGTATTTTCGTTCCAAATTTATTTTGCGAAGGTATT
>QNEL01000102.1 GCA_003645185.1 Candidatus Parabeggiatoa sp. nov. 3 | reverse complement strand
GTCTGAAAAAATTTCTTGTGACATGTCGTAGATATAGAATTTCATATCCTGAAATTCATCAATAATCACAGCCACTCTTGTACCTGAATGTGATGCCAGTCGTTCCGGCTCACAGATAAAACCTTCCCAATGAATCCGTGCATCTTCATTACCGTGGCGATTATAGCGTTTCAGAAACCGCTCAATAGAGGCCTGTGCCATGATACCTGCCTTATGAGTTGTTTTATAGGCTAATAACTCTTCCAACTCTATATCTTGATTAAACAAGTCGGCATCCTGTTCACAATAGGCCAGATACTGTCTGAAAAATGTGGTGGCGTATACCAAGAGAAACTGTTTTAAGGTCATTTTTTCCCGCTTCATTTTGAAATAAAAGGGGGCCACTTGATATTCGGGTTTAAAAAAGACAGTATTGACCAGCCGATCCAATAATACCGTTTTCCCTATCCGCCTGGGTGCAATGAGAGCCGTACTCCACGAGCCCATGCGATTTATCGCCTTGACCCATTGCTCTAATTCCCTCAAGAGTTCCACTCTATCAGTAAATTCATCCTCGTGTACCATCTCTTCTACAGGCCATATTTTTGTTTCAAGCATTGTTTAATCTCTCCTTGTTATCAGTTATCAGTTAAAACCGATTATACTCAGCACGGGAATAAACTGAACTTTTCTAATGAGGAGGGTGGGCAAATATTTTGCCCTTTTTGCCCTACATAAAAGTTGTGCCCGCGTGCAATATAAGCAAAAGTATTTTAACTTTTTCGTCACGACAATTTGATTGAGTAATCTCTCATTTGGAGATTTAAAAATGTTAAAAGATTTATGCGTACCTACTTATTTTGCGGCCGCTTGGAATGCCTGTTATTTTGCTTTCTGCCAAAATTGATAATGTTTTACGCAAAAGTTTTTGCTAAAAAAACTTTTGCGTAAAACCCTTTTTTTGGGAATGCGCCCGCTGTGATGTCTATAAGCCTAATGCAACCCCAGGTTGCAGCCTCATCGTTAGACATAAGTTTTTAAGTAATTGAAATAAATGAATATTTCGTAGGAGGGGTTAGCTTCGCTAAACCCACCATTTTCGGCTCACTTCGTTCGAGCCACCCTACTTTTGATGATTTTTGACTTGTGTATAACGATGAGGGTGAAACTTGGGGAAAACTACATTTGTTCTTGTATCCTATCGTTTTTCAGAAAAATAATTTCACGGCCCAAACCTGACAGGTTTTGCAAAACCTGTCAGGTTTTCAAAACTTATTTTTCTGAACGTCTATAGCCTGAAAATTAATTGTCGGGATAATAATCGGTTCATAACCAGCATTCAGAGTGAGAGTAGAAATCAAGGCACGAAAATAAGGATAGGCTATTGCCGATGCATTCACGGAGGGGAACTGAGAATTTTTGAACTCATCTGTAAGTGGTTGCTCTGCTTCAAAAAATGAGGCAAACTCTACAGACAAGGTATAACCCCCTGAAGAAGACATCACGGTTGCCTTAAAGGTGATAATAAACAGTCTATCATTCTCTTGAGGAAAACTAACATTAAAGGCTAATTCAAAATCATCGTTAGCATGTTTTTCTAACGTGAGATTGATTATATTCAGCTTTTGAAGTGACTATTTTAAAATTCATCATGCTAGATAAGTTTCTTTATGAGTAGAAAAAGAGGTACTCAAACCTGTTGGAACAGAGTGAGACGGGAGATAGGTATGTGTTTCAACACTGATGCGAGTATCTTTAGGGCTGAACTTCCTAATAGGATTGAGTCCAACATTGCGTAATGCTTGTTCAAATAAAAATAACGCAAAAGACGCAAAAGAATCTCGACAAAAGGTTTCCTCTCAACTACCCCAGTGCCATCCAAAGGCTTCCCCAGCTATTGAATCTGCTTTTCACATTCTCCAAACACATAATCCAAATTGCCAAGCACTTTCTGTGGTTCCGCAATGGAGTATGAAAATGCCTGTTTAGTGAATATATTTTGTGTCAGTTTGCCAAATTCCCAAAACATGCCGGTTGAAACAATACCATACACGGTTAGATTCTCATCTTGATTCGTTTTTTGACAAGCCAACATGGCCGCGAGACATTGCCCCCATCCCCCTTCAAAATCTTGCTTTTTTGCTTCGACAACTGCTAAAAGTGGTGTTTGAATCCATTTATCAATCACTTCATCACGCCAAACAGAGACAAAATAATCTGGTTCACCACACAACTGTTCATCATAAACCAGCTGTTGGTGATACCATAATTTTAATAGGTTATGTGGTTTCCAAGCCTGTTGTAAAAATGGAAATATCAGACTTTCTCTAAAGAAAAACTCATTTTAACGCTAAAGTTTCGCTTCGCGAAAAGCGTGAAACTCATTTTCAGCTTGTCTTTCCAATGAAAAATGGATGTTTTCCAGAAATAATTCTGAAAGCTCACAAAACACATCGGGCAAAAATTTTTCTCGCTTATATTTAGAGAGGATATTGCCCTATTACTTGATCCACATTTTTGAAATTGCTAAATGCCATGATTTTTCCTCATAAGAATGCAAAATAAATTTGGAACGAAAAGCGAATGAACGAAAGCCTACATTGATCTTTCGACTAAAACAACATGCAAACGTCTGGGCCCATGTGCCCCTAATTGTATTGTTTGTTCAATATCAGCTGTGCGCGAGGGGCCGGTGATAATATTCACTGTGCGCGGTATCGCTTGTGCGCGCAGACGTGTCCAAACCTCTTCCATAAACGCTACCAGATTCTCTTTATATAAAATAACAATATGATTATCGGGCAAAAAATTCAACGTTGTCGGGCTGGCTAGACTGGAGAGCAATACGAGGCTACCTGTTTCTGCAATGCCCGCAAAGGCACAGCTCACACTCACCATATCATCAGCCTGCGCGGCGCGGTAAGCCAGTTGTAATTTATTAGGCCAAGGTAGTGTTTTTAAACGGCTATCGACTACCAACTTTTCAGGTAACTGCTGCTGTTGCAAGAAATCCAAAATGACAAAAGGAATATCTTTAATATTAGGAATCGTTTCAAATGTGCCAGCAACTTTCTCCAATTGTTGGATAAATTGAGGGATTAAAGCTTGTTTCAAAACAGGTTGCTCATGCACTGGATGATTTGCTAAACGTGCTTCTAAGGTTTCAAGGGTATTCGCTTCTATGTGATCATATCCTAATGACTGACGGATATGATTTAAAATGGTATTGCGAGATTGATTCATCATCAGATCAGTTATGAATGATTAGTCTGTTATCATCTTTATAAGTGGAAGCTTTCGCGATTGAAAAATAAATAAATAAACGCGCTTTGAGGCTAAAGACGCTAAAGACGCTAAAGAGGCTCTCTTCTTTCTCAAAGATTGGCATCCATTGCGTATTTTGCGTTATTTCTTGATAAATCGTTCAATACTTTTTTAAATGATTTGAGCATAAAGCTTGAGATCAGCATGGGTAACGAGGGGAGTTGCTAGTACGGCCGTGACCGCTAATGAGAGTACATTTTTAGTCATGAAATGCTTCCTTTATGAGTTAGTGAAGCCTGTTGTAGGGTGGGCAACGTGGTTGCCCACTGGGGTGTTAAATTTCAGGTATTTTGAGGACTTTTTTTCACCCAATATTTGTAGGGTGGGTAAACGGGCGGCAATGAACTCAATATAAACCCAGATTTCATCGCACGGAAGCCCACCATTCATCCTTCGGGGAATAGAATAAAAATAGGGTGAAAAATAAACCAAGAAATGTATTTAGATTTAACACCCCAGTTGCCCACCATTTATCCGTTCTGTTATCAGGTTTTAGCGGAGTATTAGGATTGGGGAGAGTGGTTATAAAGTCATTTTTGCGAGAATCCAACATTGATTGTCAGTATTCTGCGGCATCTCTTGAATCACTTTATTCGTTTCCTCTAACACGGTGAGTACCTTTCCACTTTCTTTGCATTGAATCACAAAACTCTCCTCTTCGCCCAGAATCAACTTCCATTTTTGATTGTCAACACCGTGGCATTGATGTTGATGAATCTCCATATTGTTTTCCTTCGTTTTTGATGAAACATCTAAACACTTTTGAGTTCTAACCGAAAAGATGTGGTAGTAGCCCTGATCGACACCGCCTAGCGGTTGAAAGTGCCATTGTTGATTCCGGCCACCACGATAAATGTCTTGACTGATCGGTGCCGTCGTATTTTTTGATGAACCTTGGAGGCATTTCCCACTGCTAACTGATTTAATGGTGTAGAGGGTTGTGGGTTGTATTTGTTCTTGATCTTCTTGAGGTTCCTGTGAACTTTCAGAGTTGGCTACTGTTAGTTCATTTAAGTTGCTCTTCGTTTCTTCAAGAGATTGTTCTAGTTTTTGACGTTGCGCCTCTTCAAGCTGTCGTTGCTCTGATATCAGCGCCAATTCACGCTGAGTGTCTTGTAAAGACTGTCGTGCCTGTTCATGTTGCGCTTGCTCTTGTCTGATTTTTTCAGACAAGCTGTCAAATTCGCGTTTGCTGTCTTGTAAAGACTGTTCGGCCAGTTGACGATGTTGTTGTTCTTGCCGATATTGTTCAGACAAGGCATCCAATTCGCGTTTGCCGTCTTGTAAAGACTGTTCGGCCATTTGATGATGTTGTTGCTCTTGCCGATACCGTTCAGACAAGGCATCCAATTCGCCTTTGCTGTCTTGTAAAGACTGTTCTGCCAGTTGACGATGTTGTTGTTCTTGCCGATATTGTTCAGACAAGGCATCCAATTCGCTTTTGCTGTCTTGTAAAGACTGCTCGATCTTAAGACGTTGCATTTGCTCTTGCTTGAGTTGTTCAGACAACCTGTCAAATTCGCTTTTGCTGTCTTGTAAAGACTGTTCTGCCAGTTGATGATGTTGTTGCTCTTGCCTATACCGTTCAGATAAGGCATCCAATTCGCCTTTGCTGTTTTGTAAAGACTGCTCAGCTTGTTGACGTTGCGCTTGCTCTTGGCTGAGTTGTTCAGACAATTTGTCCAATTCACGTTTGCCGTCTTGTAAAGACTGTTCTGCTTGTTGACGTTGCGCTTGCTCTTGGCTGAGTTGTTCAGACAATTTGTCCAATTCACGTTTGCCGTCTTGTAAAGACTGTTCAGCCATTTGATGATGTTGCAGCTCTTGCCTATACCGTTCAGATAAGGCATCCAATTCGCCTTTGCTGTCTTGTAAAGACTGCTCAGCTTGTTGACGTTGCGCTTGCTCTTGCCTGAGTTGTTCAGAAATCTCTCTCAGGGTGCTCTTGGTTTTTCCAAAAAGATATAAGCTTATTCCTATTAAAACTAATAGGCCTAACACTGATGCTATGAATCGCATTTCCATCATTTTACTCCCGGTTATTTATAATAAATTTTTAAGACATCAATTCATTATGGACAGAACCATTTTGTGGGTTTATAGTGCGCGTTCCTGAAAAAGTACAACTTAACGAAGAATAAATGAATTTTGTGCTCAATGAGAACAATTGCTTTTGATTTGAAACTTTTATGTTTTATACAAAAGACACTTGAATTTGAGTTTTTGCGCGCAAAAACTTCTTAAAGCGAAATTTGTTCATTAAATGAGCTTTTGGCCGTTACTAAAAACAGGTTTTCACTTAAGAAGTTTTGCGTGAAAAAATAAACGCGCTTTGACGCTTTCGATGCCTTAAAAATCTTTTTCACCTTCCTGCGTGAAATTGTGGACTGAAGCGAACTTTTTCTGAGCGTAGTTTAGCTTCGCGCAACGAAGCTGCGTGAAAGCGTCTTTTGCGTCTTTTGCGTTATTTCTTTCTGTGTTTTTTGAGGGCACGAGGGCAACTTGGGCAACTTAAACTGCCTTTCAGGCTTTCACGCTAATGTTTCGCTTCGCGAAACAACGCTGTGAAAAAGTTTTGCGCGCAAAACTTTTGCCTGAAAAGCATGGCACGATTTTCTTTGGCCCCCCTTCAGAAAAATAATTTCACAATAAGTGTGAACACGTAAGAGGGCGAACACGTAAGAGGGCGATAACTTTAAAAAGCCCCTACATGAAATCGTATAATATAACGTACTTGTAGGGGCAAACCGACGTGTCTGTCCTTGTGAAATTATTTATTAATAATAATACTATTGCCAAATCGCGGCCGGTTTAACCCAAATCCTTGTTTGAAACACAAATGATAATACCGTATTAAAATCAATGCTTTACGGTATGAAACCACTCTTCAGCAATAGACTATCATTTTTTTTATAAATGAATGAGCCTCTTGCAAAACTATTAAGCAGAAACGATATCAACAATAATTTATAATTATTGATACCCTTTACAAAGTAAATTCGCGGAGGCACGTCGGCGTTTTGCAAGTACCTCTTATTAAAATTTGTTTTATTCAGATTTTCAATTTTTGAAAAATATTATTAAAAATAAGGAATAAATACAATTGATATAGGAGTTCAAATAAATATTTTGGCCCAAACCTGACAGGTTTTCAAAACCTGTCAGGTTTTTATCGCTCGACATTTTTCTAAAAGTCTATAGTACTGATTAGAATAAGATCAGATTAAAACAGATGATTTTATGAACTCATGAACTCATGAACGCCTTTCGCGGCAAACCGCGAAAACGCCTTTTTCAAACTACTGTTAATATACCTATATAAAACGAAAACGCAAATATTCTAATACCAAGCTTACTCATTTCAAAGTGTGTTAAAATAAACTTCTCTATTATCATCATCTCAGTTATATAATGATGGGCTTATTTAGTGATAACTGATAGCTGATAACTGATAACTACATTACACCGTTAATTTTTATTAGTATTTTAAAATGAACGAATAGCTTGATAAATGCAATTCATTTTGTTATTAACATCCTAGCCACAGGAGTAAATAAATGCCTTCGCGTAGAGAACTCGCTAATGCCATTCGTGCTTTGAGCATGGATGCAATACAAAAAGCTAATTCAGGGCATCCCGGTGCGCCCATGGGTATGGCCGATATTGCTGAGGTGTTATGGAACGATTACATGAACCATAACCCCAATAATCCTAATTGGGCTAACCGTGATCGCTTTGTGTTATCCAATGGCCATGGTTCAATGCTGATTTATTCGTTAGCCCATCTGACGGGCTATGATTTATCAATGGATGATATCAAGAATTTCCGTCAGTTGCACGCCAAAACCGCAGGACATCCTGAATATGGTTATGCCCCCGCAGTTGAAACCACCACGGGGCCTTTAGGACAGGGCATCGCGAATGCAGTGGGTATGGCAATTGCCGAAAAAGTCTTGGCCGCTCAGTTTAATCGCCCTAATCATGATATTGTTGACCATTATACTTATGTCTTTTTAGGTGATGGTTGCATGATGGAGGGCATTTCTCACGAGGTTTGCTCATTAGCGGGCACCCTGGGTGTGGGCAAACTGATTGCCTTTTATGATGATAATGGTATCTCCATTGATGGTGAAGTAGATGGTTGGTTTACTGATAACACACCACAACGTTTTGCCGCTTATGGCTGGCATGTGATTGAAAATATAGATGGTCATGATGCCGAGGCCGTCAAACAGGCCGTTGAAGACGCACGGTCGCATAATGATAAACCGACTTTAATTTGTTGTAAAACCATCATCGGTTGGGGTTCGCCCAATAAACAAGGTAAAGAATCGTGCCACGGTGCCGCGTTAGGGAACGATGAAGTGGCCTTAGTGAGAAAAACAATCGGTTGGGACTCTCCCCCGTTTGAAATGCCAGACGACATTTATCAAGGATGGGATGCCAAAGACAAAGGCGCAAAACTTGAACAACAGTGGAATAAACAATTTGCGGCCTATGAGAAAGCGCATCCTGAGCTTGCCGCTGAATTTAAACGCCGTTTAAGCGGCTCCTTACCTGCGAATTTCTTAGAAAAGGCTGATACTTTCATTTCCAGCGTCGATGCTAAGCAAGAAAAAATTGCATCACGCAAAGCCTCACAAAATGCGCTGAATGGTTTTGGGCCCTTATTACCCGAATTTATTGGCGGCTCGGCCGACTTAGCGGGCTCTAATCTCACTCTTTGGAAAGGCAGTAAGGCTATCAAAGCGCATCCCGATGGTAATTATATTAACTATGGTGTGCGTGAATTTGGTATGTCCGCCATTATGAACGGGATTTCTTTGCACGGCGGTTTTATTCCTTATAGCGCGACATTTCTGATATTTTCTGAATATGCACGCAATGCTCTCCGCATGGCTGCATTGATGAAAACGCAATGTATTTTTGTTTATACGCACGACTCAATCGGCTTGGGCGAAGATGGGCCCACCCATCAACCCGTTGAACAAACGGCCACCTTGCGCTTGATACCGAATATGGATGTCTGGCGGCCTTGTGATGCCGTTGAATCGGCAATCGCTTGGAAAATGGCGATTACACGCAAAGAAGGCCCTAGCTGTTTGATCTTTTCACGTCAAGGCTTACCACACCAACCCCGCACCAAAGAACAATTGGAATTGATTGAACGAGGCGGTTATATTTTAACCGATTGTGACGGCACACCTGATGCCATTATTATCGCGACCGGCTCAGAAGTTGAATTAGCGGTAGGTGCGGCTAAGCAATTGAATGAGAAAGGTAAAAAAATCCGCGTGGTATCGATGCCAAGCACAGATGTTTTTGATGCCCAAAATGAAGGATACCGTGAATCGGTGTTACCCAGCAGTGTGATCAAACGGGTGGCTGTAGAAGCCGGTGTAAGCGATGGATGGATGAAATATGTTGGTTTACAAGGCAAAGTTGTCGGTATCAACCGCTTTGGTGAATCGGCACCTGCGGGTGAGCTTTTCAAAGAATATGGTTTCACAGTAGACAATGTTGTTCAAACGGTTGAGACGATTCTTTAAACAAATCCCCCCTTTTTTTCCAAACTTATTTTTTAGTTTGGGTTTACGTTCCAACTTTAGTTTTCGCGCCAAAAGTTTTATCGCGAAAAATTTTGGCGCGATTGGAGTGCAAACTTTAGTTTGCGAATTGCCCATTTTTTTAGACAACAACTCACAGGAGAAATCTTACATGGCAATTAAAGTCGCAATCAATGGCTACGGTCGTATAGGACGTAACATTTTACGTGCCCTCTATGAAGCTAACCGCACCAACGACATCCAAATTGTCGCCGTCAATGACTTAGGCGATGCCAATACCAATGTCCATTTGACCAAGTACGATACGACACATGGGCCTTTTCAAGGTGAAGTGTCAGTGGAAGGCGATAACATGATAGTCAATGGCGATAAAATTCGTGTCTTGGCTGAACGTGATCCCTCCAAACTGCCTTGGAAAGAGTTGGGTGTTGATGTGGTGCATGAGTCTACCGGTTTCTTTGCCAGTAAAGCTAAAGCCAGCGCTCATTTAACGGGCGGTGCTAAAAAAGTGGTGATTTCAGCACCAGGCGGCAAAGATGTTGATGCAACAATCGTTTATGGCGTGAATCACAACGTCCTCAAAGCCAGCGACACCGTTATTTCTAATGCGTCATGCACCACGAACTGCTTAGCGCCGATGGTTAAACCACTGCATGACAAAATCGGGCTCAAGCATGGCTTGATGACAACGATCCATTCTTACACCAACGATCAAGTACTCACCGATGTTTATCATACCGATTTACGTCGCGCCCGTTCTGCCACTCAGTCCATGATTCCCACCAATACAGGTGCAGCAGCGGCTGTTGGTTTAGTCTTGCCAGAATTGAATGGCAAATTGGACGGTTTTGCAATACGAGTTCCGACGATCAACGTGTCTGTGGTTGATTTATGCTTTGTGGCCGCTCGTGATACAAGCAAAGAAGAAATCGACAGCATTTTGAAGGCCGCCTCAGAAGGCGAATTAAAAGGCATACTGGCTTTCAATGAAGCCCCACTGGTATCCGTTGACTTTAATCACACCACCGTGTCATCTAGTTATGACTCAAGCTTAACCAAGGTGACAGGCGGTACATTGGTAAAAGTGTTGTCATGGTATGATAACGAATGGGGCTTCTCCAACAGGATGTTGGATACGACAGTCGCATTGATGAATGCCAAGTAATTTTTTGATTGTCTATTAGACATATACTGATTAAATTTCAGTTTCGAGCTTAATGTTTTTGCGAAACAAAAACGGTCACCTTGATTTCCTGACTTTTCTACAAATAGGCATTTTTCTAAAATGTTAAATCGGTATAAAGGCTATTGAAATAAGGCGGGAATTTTTCCCGCCTTTTTTTTGGGGTAAAAAAAATGAGGAGCCGTGCAAGGGCATTAAGTTTTCGAGCATCAAGTTTTTTAACAAAAACTTGAACCTCGAAAGCTTGGGCGAACACGATCGTGATTGGCCCAAACCTGACAGGTTTTCAAAACCTGTCAGGTTTTTAGCCAGAAACAGCAATTTCATCTGTTCAAAAAAAATACATTAGCCATCACCATCAAAAATTCTTTATTATTTATAAGCAATGCTTGTTGTTATTAACGATAAAATAGCCAATCCACCCGTTTTCAAAAAAACAAAAACCCTGAGCAATTGATAATTCGAAAGTGCCATGACACAATAAATGCTAACAACATGAATACCAACACATTTTATTCTACACTCTCTCGTTTGCCGCTATTACGAAAAAGCTATATTCTCAAAATCATGGCCATTGTGTGTTTTGGCCTTCTGCTGTTCCCTTGGTTCATGTTTTATGTCTATCTTTTGATTAATTCATCGTTGAATTTAAATGATAACCAAAGCCACCTCATCATCGTGATGTTACTCGCCACCTTGATTGGGATAATCATCACTTTTTCTTTATTATATTGGCTACTATATCCGATTACCGATACCTCAACAGCGTTGCACCAATATCTCAATGAAGAACAAATATCTCAACTGCCCACCCATTTTGAGGATTCTGTTGGTCAACTCATGACAAACGTTCAATATGCCATTAAAAAATTGGATTTACAAAACCATCAAATGACTCACTTTCCGAGTCATGATTCCTTAACCGGTATACTAAACCGTCGAGCCGGTGAAGAACGTCTACGGCAAGAAATAGCCCGTGCCCGACGCGAAGGCAAACAAATGCTAATCGCTTTATGTGATGTGAAGCAGCTTAAAAAGATAAACGAACAATTTGGGCATGAGATCGGTGATGCCTGCTTAACATTGATTGTCAAAGTCTTTTCCAAAAGTATCCGCGAAAGTGACTGGCTAGCACGTTGGCATGGCAATCAGTTCCTCATGGTATTATGGGATTTTAACCACATCACACCCACAACCGTTTTTATGCGTATTCAACGACAAAAGATTAAAATGCCCATAAAAGCATTAGAAAAAATGAGCTTAAGTATTGGTGCTTATGAGTATCAAGGCAATCAAGAAAATGATATCAAAACAGACTTAGAAACAGTAATGAAGCGCGTTGAAAACGCCTTGTTTCAAGTCAAACAAACAGGCCATCTTGGTATTGTACTGACGGAATCTAAACAGAATAACGTCATTCAAATGTAAAGTTTGTTTTTCGTGAGCGCGATTTATCGCCTAGATTGCGCCAAGTTTGAGTTTGTAGTAGTCGAGTTATCGCCTACTACGAGCGAAAAATAAGGCCTTTATGACAACCAATCTGCTTTGAAAAAGGGCGGTTGGGGATATTTTCGGAAAATCGAATAATGAACACCAATCAATTCAAATTTTATTTAGCACTCTCTCGTATACCACTGCTACAAAATAGCTATCCCCTTAAAATCATGGCCATTGCCTTTATTGGCCTGATCATGCCCTTGCTAACGTTAATCGTCTCTCTTTTTATCATTTCCTCGTTAAGTTTCAATGAGATGTGGCCTATATTTCTTGTCATTTTACTTGCCACCGTGGTTGGAATGATAACAACCTTTTTTTTATTGTATTGGCTACTTTATCCCATCACCTTGACAGCAAGAGCACTACACCAATATCTCCATAACGAACAAAAGCCTAAACTCCCAACCCATTTAGGTGATTGTGTCGGTCAACTCATGACAGAAGTTCAATATACCATTGATAAATTGGATTTACTCAAACAATCATTTGATTCTTCCGCCACAGTCGATCCATTGACAGGCCTACTCAACCGTCTAGCCGGCTCCGAACGTCTGCGCCAAGATATAGCGCGTGCCCGTCGTGAAGAAAAACATATGCTAGTCGCCTTAATTGACATTGATAACTTTAAAATGATCAATGAACATTTTGGACACTATCTAGGTGATCTTTGCTTAACGCAGATTGTCGAAATCCTCGCTAAAAATATTCGCGAGGGAGACTGGCTGGCCCGTTGGAATGGCGATAGATTTATGATGGTATTGTGGAACTTTAACCATAGCAATCCCATCATCGTTTTAGAACGACTTCAAAAGCAATCCGTCAAAACACCCATGGGGGAATTACTACAAATCGGTTTAAGTATTGGTGCCTGTGAATACAGAGGAAACACAGATTTAGACACCGAAACAGAATTAGAAACCTTACTCATTCACATTGACGAAGCATTGTCTGAAGTGAAACAAGCCGGTGGCGGCAGCATTCAATTGGTTGAATGAATCAAAAAGGCCTCAATCCCTTTCGTATTGAATGTGAATCGCCCTAGTGCAGGATCGCTCCAGTTTCAATACCATTGGAAAACCAGGGTTGCCCCTTTTGATGCTTGCTAAGTGGTATCAAGATTGGAGCGATCCTGCACTATGTGAAACCTCTCATCGTTATACATATACTTGGCATTGTCATAAATTGCGCTTTTTTAATGATTCATTCTAAATTGAAGCGAAGGCTGGTGGGCAGCAAAAACAAGCCCTACAGAAAATGTTAAAAGATTTATGCTGGTGGGCAGCAAAAACACGCTACCCACCATTTCACGCGCTTTGTTTCGCGGAGCGAAACAAAGCGCGTGAAATACAGAAAATGTTAAAATATTTATGCGTACCTACTTATAACTATCTTAATAACGAGGATTGAAATATGCCAGCAACCCGTCAAGCCCGCCGTAATCCCAATAGAAGAATGAGATCATCAGCTAAACAACTCCCCATAAAACATGGATTGCGCGAACTTGTTCTCATCGGTTTTTGCTTTGTCGCACTGTATTTATTTGCTTCATTAGTCACTTACTATGGAGGTGATCCAGGCTGGTTACGCAGTGGCCCAGTAGAAGAAATCAGAAACAAAGGCGGTATCGTCGGAGCCGTGTTTGCCGACCTGTTTTTTTACATGTTCGGATACTTTGCCTACTTATTTCCCATCATGGTTGGCTATATAGGTTGGCTAATTTATCGAGGCCGCCATCGTGAGATTTTAGCCGAACCTAAAAGCTTAATTGTGCCCGGAATCGGCTTTGTCTTAACATTAAGCGCCGGCTGCGGCCTCGCTATTGTACATTTTATGGCCGAAAGTGCCTTACTCCCCACCCATGCCGGCGGCATGTTAGGCATGTGGATTGGCGATGGTTTAGTCTCAATCGTCGATAGACTCGGCGCAACCTTGATCTTACTCACCATTTTTTTCACCGGCATCACTTTACTAACCGGATTATCATGGCTGAAATTAATGGACACCTTAGGCTATCACACCCTAGAAAGATGGCCTTTCGTCAAAAAATACATGAGTACGCAATTTTTGCCTTGGCTGATAGAATATCTAAAACAAGGGGTACAAATGACTAAAAGCCTTTTTAAAATTTCTGGTTCAAAAGTATTCCAATGGACAAAAACAGGCTACACACGCTGGCAAACACGTCGTGCTGAATGGCGCAAAGAGCGTGAACAGTATGATTATGACGACGATTATGATGACGAATATGATGACGAAGACGATGACGAATTTGTCAAACCCGTCTCGTCGAGCGATAAAGCCGTCTTGCCACAAGACGACCAGCAAGATGTCCGGCAAACCGTCTCGCCTGCGATTTCCAAAACACCCCAAGCCCTCATCTTGTCAGAAAACCTCGAAACACCAGAACCCATGCCACCAGAAAGCAATCCTGTTCCAGCAACGCAAGCCCTCTTACCTGCCTTAAATCTGTTAGAACCCGCTCCTCAATTCACCTCATCTTCCAATCTCAAAATGCTTTCGCAACGGATCAAAGAAGCCTTTGCAAGCTTACAAGTTGAAGTCGAAGTCAACGCAGTACACCCAGGGCCCGTATTAACCAAATATGAAATTCACCCGATTACGCCCATCAATACCAATCATCTGACCGAACTCAGCGAAGCTTTAGCAAAAGTTCTGATCGTTCAAAAAGTGCGGACTTTGGAAAACAAACCCGGTTTACTTGACATTGAAGTCCCCAATTTAAAGCGCCAAGCCATCTATTTAAGCGCATTACTCAACACACCAGAATATGAAAACCATCCCTCATCCTTACCCGTCGCCTTAGGCCAAGATATTGGAGGCCAACCCATCGTAGTCGATTTAACCCGGATTCCCCATATCTTGATTGCCGGCATTGATGAGCATGAAAAAACCACGGCCATCAACACCTTAATCTTAAGTTTGCTGTACAAAGCCACACCTGAAACCGTGCGTTTCTTACTGATAGACAGCAACGCCTTCTCAGTTTACAGCGACTTACCGCACCTACTGGTACCCATAATGACCGATATGGCACACACCACCCCTGCCCTAGAATGGTGTGTTCAAGAAATGGAACGGCGTTACCGCCTCATGGCCAGCATCAACACCCGCAACATTGAAGATTACAACCAAGCCCTGCAACTTCAAGAACAAGAGCAAGATTGGTCAGAAGAAGAAGCGCAAAACAATGCGCCTCTATACTATATCATTGTCATCATCAACGAACTGGCCGACATACTCACAAACGCCGTAGAGCAAGAAGCCGAAAAACACATCACCAAGTTAACACAAAAAGCCCGTGCCGCCGGCATCCACATTATCTTAGGTACACAACACCCCACTGTGAATGTCATTACCGGCCTCATAAAGGCCAACATTCCCACCCGCATGGCCTTTCAAGTCAACAACAAAAGCGAATCGCGCACCATACTCGGGCAAATGGGCGCGGAAATGCTACTAGGGCAAGGTGACATGTTATACATGACAGCCGGCACCGGAATGCCAGTCAGAATACACGGCAGCAGCGTCTCCGACATTGAAGTCGAAAAAGTCGTAAGCGACTTAAAAAACAGCGCCAGCCCGGATTACGTCAACATCTGAACAATTATCAATTAAGTAGGGACACATAAATCTTTTAACATTTTCTATATATAAGAATTTTGTTAAAAAACTTTTGCTGATCTACATATCTAAATTATCCTTCTTTCTTGTAGGGTGGGTAACGTGTTTTTGTTGCCCACCATTCCCCTGCAAGCAGCAAAATAAATTTGGAACGAAAGCAGCAAAATAAATTTTCTTTCTTGTAGGGTGGGTAACGTGTTTTTGCAGCCCACCATTAATTTTTTGAGCTTATAATATTGTTATACGTAGGGTGGGTAACGTGTTTTTGTTGCCCACCATTCCCCTGCAAGCAGCAAAATAAATTTGGAACGAAAGCAGCAAAATAAATTTTCTTTCTTGTAGGGTGGGTAGCGTGTTTTTGTGCATGCCCCATTAATTTTTTGAGCTTATAATATTGTTATACCGTAGCGAAGATTGAGCCTTTCATAAAGAGGGTATCCAATGCCTTCGCTGCTGAAAAACTCTTGACAGACGAGCGCCTTTAGCGTTTAGAATGATTTTAATCAAGATGAAATTGACGAGAAAAAAGCCTCTCACAAATACTCAACACGAGTCCGCACCTGCGTACCCTTACAGTCAATCATACGCCAACCCGGTTTAGTATGTTCAATAGCAAACTCAGGATTATCCGCCTCAATTTGAAAAACCGTCGAAGGCGTCAAATGAATCAACTTATCATTGATAACCACCGTTTTATCAACATGATAATGTCCACAAAAAATATGCTGAACAGCAGAAGACTGCTCTAAAATCTGCCACACTTCATCAGGAGTTTGCAAAGCATGATGATCATCCATAAACTGACAGCCACACAAATGCGGTGGATGATGTATAAACAACAACACCGGTTTATTATCATTTTTAGCCAATTCAGCCGTCAACCACTCAATCTGCGGTTTCGTCACGCGATAACGAGAACTATCCAAAAACAACAACCGTTTACCTTTTATCGTCTTAGCAAAAAACAACATACTCGGCGAATGCTCATTATCAGGTAAATCAAACACCCTTCTCATGCGAATCACATGATCATGATTCCCCGCCATCAGCATGTACGGATGAGGAAAATTTTCCAAAGCAGCCTTTATCCAAGTATACGCTTCAGGCTCCCCCTCCGCCGCCGCCAAATCACCCGATAACACCAATAAATCTAAACGTTTTTTAGCCAAAACCTCTAACACTTTGAGAAATTGTTCACGCACATTAATGCCCCTAAACGAAACATTAGACGGCCCAATGTGCATATCAGTCACTTGTGCAATCAATAAATTAGTTGCCATAATTTTTTTTCTCTTTAACTTTAAAATTCAATAATATATTATCAAAACAAAAGCGTTCGTTCATAACCCCTGATGGACAAACGTTGACAGACGAAAGCATCGAAAGCGCCTTTAGCGCCTTAAGCAAAAAAGCGCGTTTATTTCTTTAACGCAAGAGACGCAAGAGACGCAAGAGACGCTTGGATTTATTCTATGACAGCATTGCGCCTTTAGCGTCTGTTGCAAAAAAGCGCGTTTATTTCTTTTTCAAGAAAATGATAACTGCTCTTTCTCATAACCCCTCATGGGGATGCGTAACCATATAATATTACTGCCCTCATAACCCCTCTCTCATAACCCCTCATTTCATAAGTTATCATGGGGATGCGTAACCCCTTTACTCATGCGCGATCTGGCCAACCCATGGCTAATTGAAATGGCCAAAATCGGCATGAATCAAAATTTGATGTAGGGTGGGTAAAGATTGTTGCCCCCCATCTTCATTAAAAAGTTTTCGCTTTAAGAAGTTTTGCGCGCAAAATTTCTTAAAGCGAAGTTTGTTACCGCGCTAAGTATAACAGTTATTAAGATTCTGCTTTAAGTTCAAATATAAGTCAATTAACAAAATTAACATTATGCCAGTTTTCGCTACTCATTTATTTCTATGATGATATCACAAGATATCATTAATAGGCTCAATTTATAATTTAATCGCTTGCGCTTGTGTCAGATCATGATCACAGATATAAATGGTGGGCAACAAAAACACGTTTCGCGCCAAAAATTTTGCGCGCAAAACTTTTGGCGCGAACCCACCCTACATTTAAGATCACTGATAACTTAAAACGCAATGGAAACGACATTTGATGAATTGAAGCGCCAAGCTTTGGCGGGTGATTTAAAAGCTTTACAAGCTTTGCGAGATCGCGGTTTTTTTCAAAAAAAGCCGCCCAATAAAAACGGTTATGCATATCAGGGCTGAAAAAGAACCCTATCACATGGCGCGGGAGTATGCTTTACAAGAGGCGACGGCACCTTTTGATTTAACTCAAGGGCCGTTGTTGCGGGCGAAATTGTTGCACGTCGCTGAGCAGCAATTTGTTTTTCTCTTTAATATTCATCATATTGTCTGTGATGAATGAATGGTCTATAGAAGTCGCGAGCCGATTAATGCGCCAAGGTTGGCAGATGGCCGTTAAAGACTTGTTTTATCATCCAACTATCGCCGAACTCGCTCCCCCGCTTAACGCAAAAAGCCACGCTTGAAAAACAAGATATCGTCACGGGCAAAGTGCCCTTAACGCCCATTCAACGCTGGTTTTTTCAAAACCACAGTGGCGAGTTACACCATTTCAATCAAGCTGTCTTGCTACGCAGCAAAAAGCGGCTTGATCACAATCGACTGCGAACCGTTTTGCAAAAGCTGCAAGCTCACCATGATGCCCTGCGAATGACTTTTCAATATAAGATGGATCACACCTCGGCCCTTTTGGAAACCGATATCGTGCAACAGAATGCCGGACTGGAACACCCCTTTTATTTTCAAGTCGTTGATTTTAAAGGCAATCCAGATGAAATCGCCTTATTGACATCGCACGCCCAGAGCAGACAAAAGGCTTTTGATCTCCAAACAGGGCCCCTGATGCAAGCAGTGTTATATCGCCTAACAGACAGTGATCGCCTATTAATCATTATTCATCATTTGGTTGTTGATGGTGTCTCATGGCGCATTTTGCTGGAAGATATTGAACAAGGTTATCGACAAGCTGAGGTAGGGAGTCAAATTGATTTTGGGCCAAAAACCGCTTCTTTTAAACAGTGGGCTGAAATCTTAGTTTGCTAATTTGGGTTACGCAAACTTAGCGTCTTTAGCGTCAAAGCGCGTTTATTTTTTAACGCAAAAGGCGCAAAGGGCGCAAAAGGCGCAAAAGGTATTAAACCTAAAAATGGCAATCACTTTCATTTTTATTTGATTAATCAATTACTTAATGCTGTTTTCAGATCACCATTTGATGAATAAAAATAAAACCAAATCATTAAAAATGATGTCATAAATTCAATATGTTAAGTGAAATAGTCAACTTTTGTGTGCCATTTTTAGGTTAAATAATTTATTTTAATCAGTGTTAATCATGACAATCATGATAATCTGCGTTCTATCTTATCTTCAAGCACACTGATTTGATAGAACGCTGATTCGGCTTATCATCATGATTTGCGCTGATTTTTTTTATCATTTATTTTAATCAGTGTTAATCATGACAATCATGATAATCTGTGTTCTATCTCATCTTCAAACTAACCCATAAATTGATCTTATGCCATTAACAACTCATTCGCCGTTAGAATATGACACAGGCCTTTTTTTACCCACAACCATTCAACGGTTTTTAAGCACAATGCAAAGATTTGCAGGTATGGTGAGTTTATAGGATAGAACGCTGATTATCATGATGAAACTGATTTCCACTTAAGAAGTTTTTGCGCACAAAAAGTGGAACACTGATTTAAAAAAAAATCAGCGTCAATCAGGCCATCATCAGCGTTCTATTCTTAATGATATAATATTATAATTTGTAGGATAAATGACTAGTGCAGTAAAGCGGAAATCAAAAGACCACCTAGCAACTTTGAAAAGGGGCAACCTGGTTTTTCAATGGTATGGAAACTTCCGCTTTACTGCACTAGGCCTTAAGACCATCACGCAAGTGAAAGGCCCTTTACAAACAAAAAGAGGTTCAAAAAATGCTCGCAACGAAAACGGTATCCTTGGGAATGGCGCAATGGGCTCAGCTTTGGCACGCGCGTTTTTAGCGAATAAGCACACCGTCACGGTTTGGAATCGCACAGCCAGTAAGTGTGTACCGCTTGAACAAGCTGGCGCAAAAGTCGCCCATTCTGTGGCCGAAGCCGCTCAGGCAAGTGATGTCATTGTCGCTAATGTTTTAAACTACACCGTAAGCCATGCCTTACTTCAAACGCCAGAAGTGGTGAATCAACTCAAAGGCAAAGTGCTTGTTCAACTCGCCACTGGCATTCCGAGTGAAGCGCGTGAAATGGAAACTTGGGCCAAGCAAAACGGGATATCTTATTTAGACGGTGCCATTTTGGATTACCCTAAAGGTATCGGCACGAAGGAATGCCTGATTATCTACGCGGGGCCAGAAGCGGTTTTTGAGGCCAATCAATCCTTACTCTTACTTTAAAACGCCAAAACCACCAAATAACGAGTAGAATTAGTTATGTTTAAGGAGTAAGCTCCCTAGGTCACAAAAACGACTTGTGACTTTTAGTATAATACACTATAGATTTTGAAG
>QNEL01000101.1 GCA_003645185.1 Candidatus Parabeggiatoa sp. nov. 3 | reverse complement strand
GGGTATCCAGCCCGTGAGAGAAGTTAATTAAGTTATTAATTATTAACGATATTTTGGTTTTGGTTTTTTGGCTCATTTCTAGCTGTTTTTTGTCTTATAAAATGATAAGGCATTGGCGAGGGCCCAAACCTGACAGGTTTTCAAAACCTGTCAGGTTTTTATCGCTCGACATCTACTCTAAAGCATTTCGCGTATATGCGGCCCTGCGCGTCGAAATAATACCCATGCGGGGCCCAACAACAGTAACCATAATCCCAGCGGCCGCCATAAATTGCCTTGTGTCCAACTTAAATCTTGTATAGCGGCATGAATCAGGGCCATTAAATCTGCGATAGGATTGATAACTAATACCCACTTCATAGGATCAGGTATTTGAGAAGGCATGTACAAAATGGGGGTTAAATACAAAGCGATGGAAATCAAAAAAGGAAAAAATTGCCCTATATCTTTGATAAATAAGCTCATAATGGCTAATAAATAAATGATCGGGATTAACCATATTGCTAATGAGATAATAATGAATATACCTATCGGTATTGCGGTTATACCTTCTAATAAGCCAACGGTTACTGCCATGATGGGAACATATAAGAGAGTGGATAAGAATAAGGGTAATAAAGGCAAAATGAGAATGGGAAAGACAGTGCGCTGATACAATCCCCCAAGTTCAGTTAAGATGTTTAAACTGCGTGATAAGATATCTGAGATAAACAGCCAAGGCAACATGCCAATTAAAAAGTAATCGACAAACGGTACGCGACTAGGGAACTTAATCTTTAATACGATGTCTAAAAGAAACCAAAAGCCTAGAATTTGTAAGGCCGGTTGAAATAATAACCACGCTTTGCCTAAAATTGTACCTGATGTACGTGTGGTAATATCACGTTTAATCAGTAATAATAACAATTGACGATGCGTGTGAGCTGCTTGAAAAGGGCCGATTATGCCGGTATAAGTTGCCCTGAAATAACGTTTAAGAAAATTAAGTATAATCATTAATAGGTGTTCAATTGTTCATATATTTTTAATTGCAAACTAAAGTTGGAACGTAAAAAAGGCCCGCAAACTAAAGTTGGAACGTAAAAAAGGGTGTGATTAAAAGTACATGGCTTTTTTATTTTAAAAATAAAAGCTTAAAACGCTAAGGCCCCCAAGGGGTTTTCAGGCTTTCACGCAAAAGTTTTTGCGCGCAAAAACTGTATTTCACGCTTTCACTTAACAAGTTTCGCGGAGCGAAACTTGTTAAGTGAAAAGTTGCAGGCAACTTTATTTCACGCTAATGTTTCGCGGAGCGAAACATTAGCGTGAAATGTGAAATGTGAAAAGGTGGAACCTGGGGTTCCTCCAAAAGGCCCGCAAACTGAAGTTTGCACTCCACACATTCACACACAATAATAATGCGTTGGATAATCATTGCTTTATTGAGTAGTTTGTCGCTGACGACATCGGCTGAACGAGTCCTTGTCCATTTGCCAGGGCCTATCAGTGTGGCCGAAATCGCGCAGTTGAATACGCAAGCTCATATCATCCGCGACTTACGCCCATTGCCTTGGTTAGTTGTAGGGTGGGCGCGCGAAACCCACCTGAAAACTCGTCGCGCTTTACAAACCAATGTGGCTGGCATAACCAAAAGCTGGTCTTTATACCCTGATGTGCAAGGGCATTTTGCCCTAGATCAAGCCACATCGACCACGCCCAATGATCCGCGTTATACTGAACAATGGCATCTGACAGAAATGGGCATCCCAACATTTTGGGAAACAACACAAGGTGAAGGCGTTATCATTGCCCTTATCGACAGCGGTGTGGATCCCCATCATCCTGATTTATCAGATAATATTTTATTTGAACAAGGCTATGATTTTGGTGATGAGGATGATAAGCCTTATGATGAATCGTGGACTGGACATGGTACCGCGATGGCGGGTTTAATTGTCGCCACATGTCATAATGAAAAAGGGGGCTGTGGTGTCGCCCCAGCCGCTAAAATTATCCCTTATAAAATCAATCAGCATAGTGAAAGTCGATTTTTGGCCTCCGATTTAGCCGCGGCTATTTTAGCCGCTGCCGATAGCCCTGCCAAAATTGTATTATTAAGTTTAGTACTCGACAACTATTCACAAATCGTACAAGATGCCTTATTCTATGCAAAAGCTCAAGATAAAATCGTGGTGGCAGCAGCCGGCAATACCGGTGGCACAGTTGCTTATCCTGCCTCTGAACCTTGGGTTATCGGTGTTGGCGCGTTTGACAAAAGCGGCCAAAGACTGCGCGAGAGTAACTATGGTGAGGGCTTATCATTGAATGCGCCAGGAGTAGACTTGATCACCACACTACCGGGCACGGGCTATACTGATTTATACCGTGGGACATCGCCCGCCGCTGCTTTAGTGAGTGGTGTTTTGGCCTTAATGATAGCGCAACAACCCGATGTCACAGTGCCAGCATTGACTGTCACACTTCTTGCTTCATGTCAAGATGTCGATACCACGGGTTTTGACAATCAGTCTGGATTTGGGCATCTTAAAATACCCAACGTCCTTACCACTGATAATGAACCGATATTGACATTCACGCCGACAAGGGCTTCCGTGTTGCGTCCAAGTGAAACCCTACAATTAAATTTGTCTTTGAATCAAGTCACTGGCAGAATGGCCGACTTATATTTACGTCTTAATTTGCCTAGTGATAGCCCAGAAAAACAACGTATTAGTTTCTTTAAAATTTGGAATAGCCACGACAGCATTGAAAAAATAGCCTATAATTTGCCATTGGCCAGTCCCTATCTATTAACAAATGAACTTTTTTTACCCTTGTATGGCACAAGGGCTTTATTAGGCCCTGGCCTGATAGATTCAGCCATGCTTGAAGGTGTGTACGAATTATCAGCGTTATTAACGTTTGCTGATAATTCAAAAGTACAAGCGCGGAAATTGATTTGGGTAACCAATGCTCGGCAATCTCAAATAAGTGGTAATGAATAATGGATAACCGGTAATTGGCAATTCTATTAATCATCAATTCATCACTCAATATCTATCAAAGTTTTGAGAACGGATATGATCATTGATCATTGATAATTGATTTAATTGCACAAATTCAGTTATAGATCAATGATTTCCTATTTTTTTGTCAAGTGGAGGTTAAACAAATTAAAAAAATTGACTTTAAAGTCTTGCTTTCAGACAAAGCTTGTGCAATTATTTATTCAATAAGTGAAACGAATCCTCGCCACGCTGATTGGCTTGTAATATAAGCAATCTCTAAAATATAAAAAACAGTTTATAATATTTCAAAGGTTTTGTTTATATTCATTAAGCTAAAGTGGGGGATTCAATTTAATAATGATTTCGGTAACCCAATCCATTTAGAGCCATTGGCAGTTGACACTGTATTGATGTGAATGCTAATCTTAACGCCATAATTGATGTTTTTTGTGAACGAGTTTAAGTATTGGTATGTTAGGTTTCTAAAAGGGTTTTTAATTACCAAAGAAATTAACGGAGATATCGTAGCATGAATGTGAAAAAAACGGCATTAGCCACAGCGATTTCATTCGCTTTAGCCGCAGGGCCGGTTTGGGCGAAAACAACGACGGTTGAAGGAGAATTTATCCTTGATCGCACTGAAACAGAGGCAGGTGGAGTTGTCAATTTCGCCATATTAGGATTAGATAAAAATGGTGAAGTTGACCTGTATGGTGAAAGATCAGGCGCTGTTATCATAGCGATAGTCAGTTCCGATAAGGGTGTGGTGATTGGGGGTGATCCGAACCCTGGGGAACAAGCCAGTGAAGCGGTTGCGGGCGGTAATTTTGCGGCCAGTGTCAGATACGTCAAATTGATTCAAGGCAAAGGTAGAGTATATATCACGTACCCGCCTGATGTGACTGGCACAGATACGGTGGAAGTGGTCTTACAAGAACGGGTTGCCAATCCCTCTGGCGGTGTGGAATTTAATGAAATTGCCCGTACCACCAAAACGATTGAAGTCAATCAAACCGGTTCTAAGGATCCCATCAGTTTAGACGTTGTGGGGTTTGAAAAGGCACGAGTCGATCTGCAAGGTGAAACGAATTGTCTCGTGTTGGAAACGCAGGTGAATCCTAATGATCCGCCCGGATGTGAGTTTCAATCTAAAATGGGGGGCATATCGGCTGCCATGACGGCCGGGATTGCAGGGGGTCAAATTCTGGTGATGGCGGGCAATCCACAGGCGGCAGGTAATGTCACCGTGACCCTGCGTAAGATAGACAACCCCAAAGTCAAAGACGCAAACGGTAAGGATACTCGTGCCCCATTAACGGGCTCTGATTGTAAGTCTGATGATGGCTGTTACGAATACGGCTATCAAGCCGATATGCTGCAAGGTAAAGCCGTTGCCAATTTGGATAACAGTGTTACCAAGGCAGGCATGTATTATGTTGAAGCCACGTTTGATAGCTTTGAAGGCAACAGTGTTGATCTGTTTTATGCCGATACGCTGGAAGTGCTATCGACAGGTACGCCTAAAGGCTTGAAGATTTCTTCAAGCAAGAAAACCATCACTAAACCGGGTGATGACTACAATTATGCTTCAAATGGACAAATCGGTCAGGGGACTAAAATCTGGGGCGTTTTGTTGGATGAATATGGCAACGCAACCAGTAATGGTGCCGGAAGTGGCGATATTAAAGTCTCTTTACAAGATGCTCAGGGTGTATTTAGCAATACGGCACTCAACTTAACCATACCGGCCGATTCATACACCGGTAAGACAGAAGCCGCTGGCAGCACAAGCACCACTGACTCTGTCATCGGTAATGCAAAAGATGAGATTTTGAAGGTTGGGACGACCTCGCTAGTGGCTGTTGCTGTTGATAAGCAAAACGAGCCGATTGGTTCGATTGCGCCTTCTGACCCTTTGGAAATTAAAGTGGTCACTGATGGTCTGAAAGTGGAACCTATCTTGACAGCGCCCCAACTGGCGGGTACAGAATTTGATGCCTTTACGGTTTATGTCACTGATAATAAAGGTGATGTTAAAGTTGATGCCGATGGTAAACCCCTTGATCCAGGTCCTGTAAAACTGACCAGTGGTAGTGGTGAAAAAATTACGGTCAATCGTAAAAATGAAGCGCCCTTCCATGTACAGGGGCTGTTTAGAAAAGTGACTTCTGCTGGTGTTTATATGGTGGGTGATGCCGCGGGGAATTATGGCGAAGTGATGGTGAGTGTCATGGGGGCAGGTATTAAACCCGCCGCTGCTACCGTGGTGGAATTACAAAATGCACATGAAGTCGGACAATCCGTCGTTAATCCGGCTGAAATGACGCTGGAAAAACGTTATATCACGGCCCTACCGGAATCGTCTTTTAGAATGTTTGATGACTACGGTAATCCTGTTACCGGTCAACAGCCGCTCAAAGAGGACGACACGGGTACCTTTACAGCGACTTCCGCCAATGGTACGGTGGGCTACAACACGCCTGAAAAAGAGTATGGCATTCCAGGTCGGGTGTATTTTGTACCGGCAGATGCCATGGGCCATGCGGTGACTACTTCCGACGTGAAGAGTCATGCTGTGACTGTCACTTATGATACGACAGGATCGGGTGCTTATGCTGGCGAAGACAAGATTCAGGTGAACTTTACTAAGCCAGGTTTGGGTGCCAAGAGCCTCACGATAAGCACCAATGTGCAAGCGCCACAAGAACTAGGTAGCATCAAGGCTTCTATTGAACAAAACATCTTGCCGGTCAACAGTGAAGTGGCTATGGCGGTAGAGGTGTTAGATCAAAATGATCGTCTCTTTGCTGGTAAAAACGCGCTAGTCACGCTTCAAATCAACGGACAGACTGGTGATGATATCACACCAACGGTGAAAGAAATTACCCAGAACAGGGTAGAATCAACGCCTGAAGTGTGTAAGACGGCAGGTGGTTTCTTTGATGAAAGTACTTCTCGGGTCGATCCCACAGACAATACGGTCAAGGGCACTTGTATCGAAACCAGAGAAGAGACCAAGTCAGCTGGTAAATCCATGAACTTCAGTGACACAGCAGGTCGCAAAGTTTTTGCGATATCCGTTGGTGCTCAAGAAGGTCAGTTTAGCCTCACCTTTGCTGATGCCAGTAACCCGCAAGATGGTGCCAAAGTCACGAAGACTTTCACCGTTCAACGGAAAGTCGCACCGGCCACGACGGAAGATGAATGTAAGACTGGGGGGGACCACTGGAACGCCAGCTCAGAGTCATGTAAGGAATTGCCAAAACCGAACCCCGGCGGTGGCAGTGCTCTCGTGAAAAAGGATGGTAGCTTTGGTAACTCCAATGCCGAAATACAGGGTGGTGCGGCTCTGGGCAGCGGTGACTTTGAACAAGACCTGCCTGTACCTATCAGCGGTGGAGCGAGTGATGAGTTTGAATTAGTGGGTACCATTATTTTCGATACTGATGATGTCGGTAAGAAGATTGAAGTCGTCGTTTTGATCGGACTTGAAATCATCACAGCAAGCCCCTTTGATATTGATCCGGTGTTCTGGTTCCAGATGTACACCGATGACAGCGGCAATGCAGCGTTTGATTTAGCAAATGCCGCAGGTGATCTGACAAGTGTTGATCTGGCCTACTTGAAGCCCTTCCAAACAATCGACAGCTTGTCAGAAGCGGATAAGGTGACCTCCGTGCCGATAGTGAAGGGTGCGCTGGCGGATGTTGATACAACCGGAGACCCATGGCGCATTAAGATATACTTGGGTTATCGTTTACCAGATGGTAGCTTGATCTACAATGAATCGCCTTTCGGATTCTATACTGACTATTAAGCCGTAACGCTTGGTTAGGCAAACCTGACAGGTTTTTAAAACCTGTCAGGTTTTAAACCCTGTAGACTATTTTCAAAATGGCATACCTTGGAAACAGGGTGTGCCGTTTTTTTTGGGGCAAACCTGACAGGTTTTAAAAACCTGTCAGGTTTTAACAAAGGCGAGCAGTATATGAGAAAACACTTTCTAAAAATCCTGATAATCACCCTGTCTCTGCTATTAAATAGCACTCTGGCTAGTGCGTTTGATTTGTTTAACCCTGATCGGGGTAAACCACCCCCACCGCCACCTAAACCAACTACCTCTACCTTCAAAAAACCAACCAAACCCAAAACAAAACTCATTAATCCCTTTAAAGCGCGCGTTTCCAAAAAAACATCGCGCCAAAAGCACAAACCAAAAAAATTACCGCCACAAAAAGACTTTGTGCTTCAAGGCACCAGTCGCTTTGGAAGCAGACGGGCAGCTGTGCTAAAGGGGCCGAATAATAAATCCTTTATCCAATACTTTGAGAACAACACCCGTACCCCCCTTAAAGGTTTTGAAGAGTACTACTTAGTGAGCGTTCAAGCGCGTGAAGTACAGATCGAGTATCCCGCAGATTTTCCCTGCCACAAAGACAAGCCAAAAAAAGGCCTGAGGTGTGATAAGATTGCCAATGGCAAAACCGTTGCGATTCTCAACTTAAAACGGAACGAAGCCCTGCCACCACCAAAAGCGTCTCCGAAAAAGACGGCTAAAAAATCAAAAGTAGACGAACAAAAGAAGCGTAAAGAACTCTATAAAAACTTCAAGAAGCGCGTAATCAAAGATGAAGATGTGCCCGCAGGTATGCGTGTCGTGCGAACACCTTTTGGAGATCGGTTAGTGCCTCTCAAATAGTTGTCAGTTATCAGTTCCACGCAAAAGTTTTTGCGCGCAAAAACTGTATTTCACGCTTTCACGCTAAAGTTTCGCTCCGCGAAACTTGTTAAGTGAAAAGTTGCGCGCAACTTTTGCGTGAAATGTGGAAATCAGTTATCAGTTATCAGGATAGAACGCTGATTTATACTGTAGTACAACGGATTATCGGAATAATCGGATTTTTTATCAGCGTTGATCATGATCATCTGCGTCATCTGCATTCTATACTGTAGTACAACGGATTATCGGAATAATCGGATTTTTTATCAGCGTTGATCATGATCATCAGCATCATCTACGTTTTATCCTCTCTAATGGCATGACTTCAATTAATAACTGATAAGACTGAAGGAAAAACATCATGTTCAACCAGATGACAATAGATTACCATTAAACACTGCCAGATTGTTTACAAACAACACGGGAACAATTTGAAACGGAAGCCAAAATGGCAATGATTGTTAAATTATTTGAAATGAAGCGATTATCCTCATGCATAGCGGCGCAAATGCTGGGGATGGATCGCGTCACATTTTTACTCAATTTACATCGTTTTGGTGTGCCCATGATTGATTTAGAAGAAGCAGAACTGTTATCGGATATTGAAAATGCCTAATTTAAATACTAAACATCCCTTTGCTAATAGGCACTTTACAAAACTCCAAAGCGAATTAAACGTTTATGACAAAAAACCGTTTTAATTGTAGTCAAGGTGAGTCGTTATCATCTGAATGAAAGCTATAAGCATTCTTGTTGACCGCAAAAGTTTAGCTTCGTTGCTGAACGCTTGAAAATCCGTTTATACCGTTAATCCGCTGTACTATCTATATTATTCCCTTCCCTTTTCCCTTTTACATTGAGGATTAAACTAACGTGTTAACCGCCTTAAAACAACATACCGAAGAACGTGCCAGCCAACAATTACCACCCTTACCCTTAAATGCAGAGCAAGTTACCAACTTAGTTACATTATTAAAACAACCGCAAGCAGAACAAACATTAGTTGATCTATTAACCCATCGTGTGCCCCCAGGTGTAGATGAAGCCGCTTATGTCAAAGCCCGTTTTCTAGCCCAAATTGCCAAAGCTCAAATCGCCTCTCCCCAGATCACACCCCCTCAAGCCACTGAATTATTAGGCACCATGTTAGGCGGTTACAACATTCAACCCTTGATTGATTTACTAGATGATGAGCAATTAGCACCCATTGCCGCCAAAGGCTTATCACATACCCTACTCATGTTTGATGCTTACCATGATATCGTCGAAAAAGCGAAAACCAATGACTGGGCGCAAACCGTTTTGAAAGCCTGGGCCGATGCCCAATGGTTTACCACAAAACCCAAGTTGCCAGAAGCCATTACCGTCACCGTCTTCAAAGTACCCGGTGAAACCAATACCGATGATTTATCCCCAGCCTCCGAAGCCTGGAGTCGGCCCGATATCCCCTTACATGCCAAATCCATGCTTTCTCACAGAATGCCAAAAGCCTTAGCAACCCTCGAAACCCTGAAACAAAAAGGCCATCCCATCGCTTATGTCGGTGATGTCGTCGGTACAGGCTCATCACGTAAATCAGCTATCAATTCCTTATTATGGCATATCGGCAATGAGATACCTTACGTGCCTAACAAACATCAAGGCGGCGTGATTTTGGCAGGCAAAATGGCCCCTATTTTTTTCAATACCGCAGAAGACTCCGGCGCATTACCAATAGAATGCGATGTCAGTCAAATCAATCATGGCGACGTGATCACCCTTTATCCAGATCAAGGCCGCATCGTCAATGACAAAGGCCTTGAAATCAGTCGTTTTAAACTACGCCCCCTCACCTTAGCAGATGAAGTGCAAGCCGGCGGCCGTATTCCTTTAATAATTGGCCGTAGCCTCACAGACAAAGCGCGTCAAACCTTGAACCTTGAACCCTCATCTCTATTTATCCGCCCCGTACCCCCTAAAGAAACGCCTCATGGTTTTACCTTAGCCCAGAAAATGGTTGGAAAAGCCTGCGGAATCAAAGGCGTGCGCCCCGGCACCTACTGCGAACCCAAAACGACAACCGTCGGATCACAAGACACCACAGGCGGCATGACACGCGATGAACTCAAAGAATTAGCCTGTTTAGGGTTTACAGCCGACTTAGTCATGCAAAGCTTCTGTCACACCGCTGCCTATCCAAAACCCGTCGATATCACATTACAACATGAACTCCCCGATTTTATCCGAACACGCGGTGGCGTTTCCTTACGCCCCGGCGATGGGATTATTCATTCATGGCTCAATCGCATGATTTTACCCGACACCGTCGGCACAGGCGCAGACTCGCATACCCGATTTCCAATCGGCATCAGTTTCCCCGCCGGTTCCGGCTTAGTCGCCTTTGGCGCAGCATTAGGTGTCATGCCTTTAGACATGCCCGAATCCGTATTAGTGCGATTTAAAGGCAACATGCAGCCCAGTATCACCTTACGTGATTTAGTCAACGCCATTCCCTATGCCGCCATTCAAAAAGGCCTATTAACCGTAGCCAAAGAAGGCAAACAAAATATCTTTTCAGGGCGCGTACTCGAAATCGAAGGCCTCCCCCACTTAAAAGTAGAACAAGCCTTTGAATTTGCAGACGCTTCAGCCGAACGCTCCGCGAATGGCTGCACTGTACGTTTAAACAAAGCCCCTATCATAGAATATTTAAACTCTAACATCACCTTACTCAAATGGATGATAGCCAACGGCTATGGCGACAAACGCACTTTACAGCGACGAATTGAAGCTATGGCAACCTGGTTAGACAATCCCATCTTATTAGAACCCGATGCAGATGCCCAATACGCTGAAATCATTGAAATTAATCTAAATGAGATCACAGAACCCCTACTAGCCTGTCCCAATGATCCAGACGATATCAAACCCCTATCAGCCGTCGCCGGAGATCAAATTGACGAAGTCTTTATAGGCTCCTGCATGACGAATATTGGCCATTACCGCGCCGCCGGCAAAGTTTTAGAAAATGCCGGCAACGTACCCACTCGCTTATGGATAGCCCCACCAACACGCATGGATGAACATCAACTCATTCAAGAAGGCCTCTATTCAATATTTGGACAAGCCGGCGCACGAACTGAACTACCAGGCTGTTCCTTATGCATGGGCAATCAAGCACGGGTAAAAGACGGCGTAACCGTCGTATCCACCTCCACACGTAATTTCCCCAACCGCTTAGGCAAAAATGCCAAAGTCTACTTAGCCTCAGCCGAATTAGCCGCCGTCAGTGCCAAACTAGCGCGTATACCCACGCTTGCCGAATATCAAAAAAATGTTGAAGCCATAGCACCATTATCAGATAATATCTATCGATATCTGAACTTCCATCAGATTGAAGAATATCAATCAGCAGCAAAAACAGTGATTCCGATAGCAGCCGATATCGAAGGCTAATTGCTCTAAAACCAATTTCACGCAAAGCCGCTAAGACGCTAAGTAAACATCATAATACTTACTTGGCACCTTTGCGCCTTTGCGACTTTGCGTGCAGATTAAAAAACGTTTTAAATAATAACTGATAACTGATAACTGAAAAATGGAAATTGTTTTTGAATCGACTCAAGAATTTGAAAAAGAATTAGCCCGTTTCAGTGAAACTGAACGGCAAGTTACCATTGAACAAATTAATCAGTCGGCACAACTTTTTTTGACTGAGAAATCTACCTTATTCAGAAAATTACGTCGTTTGCACAACGTCAAGCTCATCAATGATTATGAATCAACACTTTATTCACTGAAAGTCACCGATTCTATAAGAGTGATTTTGACGATTGATGAAGATCCCATTTTTGAACAGGTGATTTTTACCTTATTTCGAGTTGTCAGAAAATCTTTAGCCTCACAAGCTTACGAAGCAGTGGCAGCCTTGATATATGCCGATTTTAGGGTTAAAGAAAATAAAATAGGGCACCATTTTCAGGATTTTTAAAAGGAAAATACAATGAAAATAAAACAATCAATTCTACTTTCCCTAATCATCTTTATAGTGACAGCATGCGCTGTTGAACCACCAGAACCTCAAAAAACACCATTAGAAATACGTGAACTTCAAACCCGTTCTTATGACACAAAAGATATCAAAATGGTAATCAAAGCCGTTATGCACGCTTTACAAGACGACAACTTTATTATTCAACAAGCCAATATGGATTTAGGTTTGCTAACGGCAGAAAAAGAAGTCGAATTTAAAGAAGAAGAAGGCGGTGAATTCTCTTGGGGTAAAGCACTTGCGGTAGGCGCAGTCGTGATTGCCATTGGCGCGGCAATAATACTGAGTAGCGGGAAGAACTCAAGTTCACATTCTAGCGGAGGCGGAGCCGATATTAATGTTGGTAAAAACGAATCAACCTTTAAAAACACAGTCATTACAGAAGCATCAGCCAATATCAGCGAATTTGGCGAACAAACTCGTGTGCGTATCAATTTCCAAGTCAAAGTCTTAGACAATCATGGAGGCTCATCGGAAGTCAAACAAATACAAGAAGGCAAGTTTTACCAAACCTTCTTCTCAAAAGTAGACAAAGCCGTTTTTCTAGGCAAGGAAAAATTGCAGTAATTATTGATGGATGCGATGATTTCGTTCCAAATTTATTTTGCGTAGAATTGGAGTGCAAAATTTATTTTGCGATGGAGTGCAAAATTTATTTTGCGATGATTTCGTTCCAAATTTATTTTGCGATGACTGGGAATGCGCCCTTTTGATTATCACCTTGGGATACTTTGTTTTTAGAGTACAACCCCAACAAATGGAGCAACCGATATTAATATTGAATAATCAACTTCAAACCCACACACAAGCTTATTTTAAATCTTTAACAATTGAAAATATCAAATGTTTTAAAACAGAGCAAACCTTAGAATTGTCTGATAGCAATGGATTGCCAGTACAATGGACAGTGATTTTGGGAAATAACAACACAGGGAAAACAACGCTTTTAAGATGTTTAGCTGATTTAGAAGTGGCTAAAAAATATCAGTTATACCATAAAGAAAATGCGGGTATTGATAGTCCTGCTATTAATCAGGATAATGATAGCAAGATAGGCGAATTAATTATCTATGGCTATGGTACATCCCGAAGAATGGGAATGAGTTCATTAACAGAATCAAATCATCAAGAAGATACGGCTAGTCTATTTTCAGACGAAGTCACTTTAATTAACGCTGAAGAATGGTTGCTACAAACAGATTACGCCGCGAAAAATGGTGCCTTGCTTGCGAAATCAAGGTTAGCCAAAATAAAACACGTTTTGACAGGTGGTATTTTGCCAGATGTCAGCGATTTTCGTTTTACCACCACTGAAAAATTAAACAGTTTTGTAGAAGTTCAAACCGATTATGGTTGGATTCGTTTTTCAGAACTTGGGTATGGCTATCAAACAACGATTGCTTGGGTGGTGGATTTGGCAAAACGACTTTTTGATCGTTATCCGAACAGTCAAAATCCGTTAACAGAATCTGCTATCGTATTAGTTGATGAAATTGATTTGCACTTACATCCAGAATGGCAAAGAAAAATCATCGAATTTTTGACTCATCAATTTCCCAATACTCAATTTATCGTGACTTCACATAGTCCTTTGGTTGTACAATCTGCCAACAAAATTAATTTAGTTTTGTTAAAGAAAAAATGCAACCAAGTCACCATTTCACGACCACAATTCACAACTTACCAAGGTTGGCGCGTCGATGAAATTTTAGATGAATTAATGGGCTTAGGCGAAAAAACGCAGTCAGAAAGTTATTTAGCGTTGATAAAACAATTTGATGAAGCCTTAGATCAAGAAGATTATGCTAAAGCAAAAATGGCTTATGAGAAATTAGATAACATTCTGCATCCAGAAAGTCATCAACGAAAATTACTGCGTCTTCAAATGTCATCATTAATGCCAGAGAAAGTATGATTCGACTACCTGCTATCCCAAAACCCACAGAACTTACGTCAGATGTGGCGCAAGAAATGACAGCACTTTATAAAAAAGAGGGCACAGCAGTTTGGCAAAAAACCTATATAAAAAAAGCATTATTGGAGATGTCTTCTAACAAATGTTGCTATTGTGAATGTAGACTGACTTCGGTAAGTCACTATTTAGAAATAGAACATTTTCATCCGAAAAGCCACTATCCCGATGAAGTTATCGTCTGGAACAACTTATTACCTTCTTGTAAAAGGTGTAATGTTAATAAAGGTAATCATGACACAAAAAAAGAACCTATTGTTCATCCTGTCAAAGATCATCCTAAATCACATTTCATTTTAAGAGCTTATAGATTTTATAACAAAACCGACTTAGGACAAATGACGATTGAGGTTATCGGTTTGAATAATAGGGAACGTTTAGTCAAAAAACGCTTTGAAATTGGCGTGGAACTCATTGAACAACTGGAAAATTTATTGGCACTTTGCACTGAATATGACAAGGGTATGAGTTCATCAACCAGAAGACGAAATAGAATTATTGAAACATTAAGAAATTTAATGAGAGAAGGTACGCACCAATATGAATTTAGTGCAACGGCAGCAACGGTTATTTTACATGAAGAAAGTTATGCCAAAATTAAGTTTTTGTTTATCAAACATCAGTTATGGGATGATGAGTTGATTGATTTAGAAACTGAAGTTAAGTTTTGTGCTTTTAATGTATCGTCACTCTAGGTTAAAGTTAGCACACATGCCATTTCTCCTTTCCACGCTTCAGGGCTAAAGTTAAGCTATGTTTAGTAGGGGCAAACCTGAGTGTCTGCCCGATACAATATTGTATTGGGGGGGGGTGGAACTTGGGGAGAGATAAAAAAAACTAAGCAAGAACCTAGGGAATTGATTAATCTGTTCCTTTTTCAATTGGAGTAATCATAATATGAATTTGAAAATCGCTTTACCCGGCGCACTTTGTGTTAGCCTACTATCAATCAGTTTCAGCGGCTGCATGACAGCCTCTGAACACGCCGATCAACTCCATTCCAAAGCAGATCGTGACATGACAGTGGGCATTGTTCAAAAAGAGATCAGAAAAGGCATGTCACAAGCAGAAGTAGCAGAAGCACTGGGTTCGCCCAATATCGTCTCAAGAGACAAACAAGGCATTGAAACGTGGATTTATGACAAAATCGCAACCGAAGCCTCCTATTCCAGAGGCGAAATGAACACAGGCATCATCGGCATCATAATAGGCGGCGGCCGAAGCGCCGGCGCTTCCGCTCAAACCCAAAAAACCTTAACGGTTATCATCAAGTTCGCACAAGGTGCTGTAGAAGACTTCAGTTATCACAGCAGCAAATTCTAGGAGAATGCCGTGAAAAAATACCTGTTCCTGTCTATAATCGTTGTAATACTCAGTGCTTGTGTCGCCGCACCGGCTCCCAAAAAGACAACATTGGAAATACGTGAATTTCAAACCCGTTCTTACGACACCAAGGATGTCAAATTGGTGATGAAATCCGTTATGCACACATTGCAAGATGAAGGGTTTATGATCAAACAAGCCAATGTTGATTTAGGTTTGCTAACAGCCCAAAAAGAAGTGGATTTAGGCAAAACTTCTTTTTCCCCATTTCCCGGCCGTTTTGGTTCAGATGCACGTGTTGCAAATAATACCGTTACAGAAGCGTCAGCCAACATCAGCGAATATGGCGAACAAACTCGTGTACGAGTCAACTTCCAACAAAAAGTATTGGATAATAAAGGGGTTACAATGAAAGTGAGGCAAATACAAGATGCCCGATTTTATCAAACCTTCTTCTCAAAAGTTGATAAAGCCGTGTTTTTAGGTAAAGAAAAGGTGCAATAACTTTGCCCGAAGCGTGAGATTGATTTGATAAAACGCCCTTTTTTGAAAATGATTATCTTCTATGTAGGGTGGGTAAGTTTAGTTTGTTGCCCACCATTCTTTGCGCGCAAAACTTCTTAAAGCGAAGTTTGTTACCGCGTTTAGTATAGGTTTAGGCAGCCGATCATTTCAAAAGGGCAAGCACTGTTTATAAGATGAGGAGTGATAATAACTATGGTTGAACAGGGATTGATTAAAATAGCGGCAGCTAGGCTGCTTAACACAGCGTTATTACCCAATATTGCCATTTTGATAATGGGAGGCATCATCGCATGGCAATTTTTGAAAAGCCGGAAAGAGCGGGCAAAAATGGCTGCCAAAGACGAAAAAGAGACGCTTGCGACTCTGAAAACCGGCATTGAAGTCTTAATGACTGAACAACGTGAAATTTCAGTTCAAATGGTTCAACTTCAAGAAAAGCTATTGGCATTGCAAAATACGGAATCCGGAACGGCCAGAAGTCTTCAAACCGGTATTGATATGTTAAAAACTGAACAGCGTGATATTTTAATTCAAATCATTCGACTTCAAGAAAAACATTTAGTACTTCAAAAAACCAATCCAGAATCAGAAATTTCCACGAAGAAAACGCCTAAAAACGCATTTATGAATAAGGCCTCTAACCCCACCAAAGAACCAGCGAAATTAGCAATATTTCAGCGGCTCATTGATGATAATGTTAAACTAAGACAGTAGATTTGCGCCGCAAAGCGTCTCTTTTCGCATCTCTTTATACAGGATGCCCCACGTCGAAACGCATAGAGATGCATAGAGACGCTTCGCTACGCAAATCTACAGGATTCCCCGCGTACAAACGCATAGAGACGCTTCGCGATCGCGTCTCTACACAATAGAGTTTATACCGATTTAATGTAAATCATTGATTTCTATAACATTCTCAATTTTAGAAAACGAATAAAATCAATTCGCGCCAAAAGTTTTGCGCGCAAAACTTTTGGCGCGAAACTTAACACAATCTGTATAATGTCTAATATCTTTTTATTTCACTTAAGGAGTGTTCATGTCCAATATATTTTATGTTGGCATCGATTTAGGTACAAGTCGTTCTTGTATTGCCACCTCAACCGGCAAGCGCATATCAACAAGAACTTGTGTTGGGTATCCTAAAGATGTTATTTCCAGAAAACGGTTTGGTAAAGATTACTTGTTTGGCGATGAAGCCTTGGATAATCGTCTCGCTCTCGAAATCGTTTGGCCTCTTGCAGACGGGGTTATTCGCGAAGATGACAGTTCCCTAAAGGCTACCGAACTAGTTCTTCGACATCTCATTGCCCAAGCCATTCCTGATAGACAGGAAACAGATCAAATTTATGCCGCAATTGGTGTGCCTGCTCAAGCAGGCATTAAAAATAAGAAGGCTATCGTAGAAGTTGCCAAGGATTTTATTGATAAAATCCTTATTGTCAGTGAAGCTTTTACGGTTGCTTATTCCATTGACCGATTCGACGAATGCTTGATTGTCGATA
Source organism: Candidatus Parabeggiatoa sp. nov. 3 (assembly GCA_003645185.1). Lineage (GTDB taxonomy): Bacteria > Pseudomonadota > Gammaproteobacteria > Beggiatoales > Beggiatoaceae > Parabeggiatoa. Next base: position 2,720 of record QNEL01000101.1, on the reverse strand, counting down.
TCGGTGCTGGCACAACTGATTTGTGTCGGATGCATGGTGCCATGCCTGAACCAGATGACCAGATTACCCTTGATATAGCGGGTAATTATCTTGATGATGTGCTGACAAAGGCCATTTATGAGAGGTATCCTGATGTCCAGCTCACCCCTCAGATTGTTAGACGCATAAAAGAAAAACACGGTTATGTCTCTGATAGTTCTGATTTAGTCAAAGTCACGCTTACCAAGCGCGGGGTTCCGGCTGAATATGATCTAACCGATATTCTCAGGGAGTGCTGTTTAAAACTGACTAAGCCCATCAGTAAGGCTATACAGGATTTGGTTGGCAGCTTCGATCCTGATTTCCAAGAAAGACTGCGTAATAACATTGTGATTGCTGGTGGCGGTTCTCGACTCAAAGGATTGGAAGCAGCCGTCGAAAAAAGTCTTCTTGAATATGGTGGTGGCGATGCCATCTGTGTGCAGGATGCAGAATACTGCGGAACCGAAGGGGCATTAAAGATGTGTGTAGAAATGCCTGATGATTATTGGGAGAAAATATAGCCTTTTGCCGGTTCGGGTTTAGCGGGGCAAGCGGATTGCCCCAACAATAAGCCTAAACGATTCGGCAAAGCCTGGTTTTGGGAAGGCCGATATCCACCTTGCAAACTGCGGAACGTATACTGTTGAGCCTTCTCTGTTGCGGTTAATATATCTATACCCTGTGCCAACTGTCCAGCTAAACTGGACGCAAATGTACAGCCTGAACCGTGATAACTATGCGGTAAGCGAGGCCATCTCCATGATTTCGGCAGTTCTCCTTCATGATATAACGTATTAACGACACTCGGCGTGTTTTCATGAGTGCCCGTAATACAAACATATTGACAACCATAATTCATCAATTGGGCAGCAGCGGCTTCAAGTTGTGTCTCTTCACTCAAAGTACGCGCTTCTTGACTATTTGGCGTGATGATTTGAGTCAAGGGCAATAATTGCTCTATAATTGCGCTGCACACATTGCCTTGCATAAGCGATTGACCACCGCCAGCGGCTAATACGGGATCCAAGACAACAGGTATTTGAGGGTATTTCAATAGCACTTGAGCCACAGCCTCAACAATATCGACGCTGCCAAGTAAACCAATTTTGCAAACTGCGATTGGCATATCAGCTAATACGGCCTCCGCTTGTGCCCTCACTTTAGCGCCCGAAAGCGGCATACTTTCAAGCACATTACGAGTATCTTGTATCGTAATACAAGTGACAACAGGCGCAGCATGACAATTCATGCTCGCAAGTGCTTGAATATCCGCACATAACCCAGCACCACCAGAAGGATCGTTACCGGCAAAAACTAATACAGTAGGAGGTGGGTACATTTATGAATTTCGATTTTTGATGTTTTCTTTCAACTTGTAGGGGCAATCCCTTGTGATTGCCCCCTTTTGCCCCTATTTTGTGTTTACCCTTGTAGGGGCAATCCCTTGTGGTTGCCCTCTCTTGCCCCTATCTTCCCAATCGGAAAATACACAACAACTCAATTCACAATTACTGATTACCCATTACGCATTACCTATCATTATTGTTATTATGTTCACAGTTTGAAATAATAACAAAAGACAGTGGATAGTTATAAGCTATCTAGCGTATTCGTGTGCCCCCAAAAGGCCATTTTTTTTAACTTGATTATCAGGCCCTTATTCCCATCAATTCCGGTGGGTATTGTACGCTTGAGGAGATTGCGATGAATTTTTCTAAAATCATTACTATAGTCCCACTTTTTATATTGATTTTAATCTTTTATAACGTGATGGCTTACTTTGGAGTGGATTTCAATTTTGAGAGTGCAAACCCCCTTTTTACGGTGCCTCTGCCTTCTGGCGCTACGTGGAAACCAACATGGAGCGGTATCATTATTCTGTTGGGGGTGGCCACCTTATATGTTGAACTCCTGAAATCAACCAGAACAGGCACCGCTACGATTATTGAACATGCTTTGTCAATGGTTGTGTTTATCGGCTTTTTAATGGAATTTATCCTTGTTAAAACGGCGGGCACTTCAACTTTTTTGATTCTTACCTTGATGTCCCTGCTTGAAGTTGTCGCCGGATTTACAATCACCGTAGCCTCTGCACGACGCGATTTCAGTATGGGTGGATAAGTGATCTGATGTCGGGTGGGCATTGTATTTTAAAAGCCCACCAAATGCCTTGATATTTGTTTTTTTATACTCGATCTTCAAGTTTTTGATGTTATTTGCCGTCGCAAAATCACAGATTGACTGTTTAAATAGCTAAGTCATTGATTTTTAATATAATTAAGTTTGTCATGTTTACAAAAAACGTGAAGATCAAGTTATAGTATTTAACATCAGTAAAACCCAAAACGGGCATGAACAGTGTTTCATATTTCACTTAACAAGTTTTTGCGCGCAAACGTGAAATGTTCAATTTGATAGTTTTTTCAAAGTTCATCCGTTCATAATTTATCTTTTTTCTGGTCTTTTTTTTGGGCAACTTGGGCAACTTAAACTGCATTTTTTGCCCCAGTTTTTGCGCGCAAAAACTTGTTAAGTTTAAAAAGCACAACCCCGTAGGGGTTTTCAGGCTAAAATTTCGCGGAGCGAAATTACGCTCTGAAAATGTGAATAGGCTTTCATCCTAATGTTTTTGCGCGCAAAAACATTAGGATGAAAAGGTGGCAACCTGGGGTTGCCAAAAGTTTTTCAGGCAAAAGTTC
>QNEL01000100.1 GCA_003645185.1 Candidatus Parabeggiatoa sp. nov. 3 | reverse complement strand
TAATTCATACAGAAAATTGGCTGATTTAAATCCCCAACGTTTCTGAAGTATGACAGGTTGATTATTGTGATTTTTTAAAAAATATTCAGACGAATCTGGATCATAGAGCGTTACTTTTAATTCGCCCCCTATCACCTCATGAAAAATAACCATTGCATAGCCAGCGATATAGATATCATCATTGGCATTATGCTCTATTCCCGATAATCTCAAAGGTTCCCCCCATACTTGGGAAGTCAATAAAGTGATGCCCCAAAAATGCAATTCTATTTGATGCCCCAGTTTGGGAATTAAATTCACATAAGCTGAGGCTTCTGAAAAATCAACAAAATCGAATTGATTGCCCGTTATATCTAATTGGTAGCTCATTTGATTTTCCTAATAAATAGTGCTTGAATCATGACGCTTGTATCAAGCGGTTTACCTGTGCCCTCAAAAAAACAATAACTTTTCACGCAAAAGTTTTGCGCGCAAAACATTTGCGTGAAAAAGAGACGCTAAAGACGCTAAAGACGCTAAAGACGCTTTCAACTCGAAATAAGCTAACTTGGGAAACTTGTCAACCAAACCTGACAGGTTTTCAAAACCTGTCAGGTTTAATATCGGGTTTTATTGAATTCTCATTCCTAAGTTTGCAACGAAAGCGCCTTTGCGCCTTTGCGTGAAATAATTTAAATGTGACAAAGTCGCATTGAATTTCAAGCTTTTGATAATTGATAACTGATAACGGATAACGGATAACGGAACACTGATAACTGATTAAACTTTGTGATAAATTTTGCTGCCTTGGGTTTTAAATTCTGATGCTTTTTCTTCTAGCCCTGTTTCGACGGCCTTTTCGATATCGCCGATGCCTTTTTGTTGGGCGTAATCCCGCACATCTTGTGTGATTTTCATGGCGCAGAATTGGGGGCCGCACATGGAGCAAAAATGGGCCGTTTTGGCTGAGTTTTTGGGTAGGGTTTCGTCGTGATATTCAATGGCGCGCAGGGGATCGAGTCCTAAGTTGAATTGATCTGCCCAGCGAAATTCAAATCGCGCTTTTGAAATGGCGTTGTCGCGAGTTTGGGCGTTTGGGTGCCCTTTGGCTAAGTCGGCGGCGTGGGCTGCGATTTTGTAGGCGATGATCCCTTCACGTACATCGTGTTTGTCGGGGAGGCCTAGGTGTTCTTTGGGCGTGACGTAGCACAACATGGCGCAGCCGTACCATCCGATCATGGCCGCGCCTATGCTGGATGAGATGTGATCATAACCGGGTGAGATATCGGTGATCAGGGGGCCTAAGGTGTAAAATGGTGCCTCTTGGCATTCTTTCAGTTGTTTGTCCATGTTTTCACGTATGAGATGCATGGGTACATGGCCGGGGCCTTCTATCATGGTTTGTACATCGTGTTGCCATGCAATTTGAGTCAATTCGCCTAGGGTTTCTAATTCGGCAAATTGGGCCGCGTCGTTGGCATCGGCAATGCTGCCGGGGCGTAAGCCATCGCCTAAGGAAAACGCGACATCATAGGCTTTCATGATTTCACAGATTTCTTCAAAATGCGTGTAGAGAAAACTTTCTTGGTGGTGTGCTAAACACCATTTCGCTATGATGGAGCCGCCGCGTGAAACCATGCCTGTGAGCCGTTTGGCGGTGAGGGGTACGTGGGCTAAGCGCACGCCGGCATGAATGGTAAAGTAATCAACGCCTTGCTCTGCTTGTTCAATTAGGGTGTCACGAAATAATTCAAAAGTTAATTCTTCTGCTTTGCCTTCTATTTTTTCTAGGGCCTGATAAATCGGCACTGTGCCTATGGGTACGGGTGAATTTCGCAAGATCCATTCACGGGTTTCATGGATATTTTTGCCGGTGGATAAGTCCATGACGGTATCCCCTCCCCAACGGATTGACCAAACCATTTTTTCAACTTCTTCTTCAATGGAGGAGGTTGTGGCAGAATTGCCAATATTGGCATTGATTTTGACCAAAAAATTCCGCCCGATTATCATGGGTTCTAATTCGGGATGATTGATATTCGCGGGAATGATGGCGCGGCCGCGGGCGACTTCATCACGTACAAATTCTGGGGTAATGATTTTAGGCATGGCGGCGCCAAACGATTCCCCTGGTTTTTGGGCTGTGTTTTGGGCTTCACCTTCTTGTAATCGTTGATTTTCGCGGATGGCGATAAATTCCATTTCGGGGGTTATGATGCCACGGCGGGCATAATGGAGTTGTGTGACATTGCATCCTGCTTTGGCCCTGCGCGGTGTGCGAATATGGGCAAAACGCGGTTGTTGGTTCGGGTCGGCGACTTGGCTGTAGTGTGAACTGACTGTGGATAAAATCTCGGTATCGCCGCGATCGGCTATCCAAGCGGTTCGCACTTCTGGCACGCCTTGGCGCACATCAATGGCGATATCGGGATCGGTATAGGGCCCAGAGGGATCGTATACAGCAATTGGGGGATTGATTTCACGTTCGCCGTTTTCTAACTGGGTGTCAGATAAGGAAATTTCCCGCATTGGCACACGAATATCAGGGCGAGAGCCGGTGATATAAATTTTTTTGGAATTTGGGAAGGGTTGTGTTGAAATCGGATCGATATGGGCCGTTTGACTTAAATTTTTTTGGGGTATTGCGCTCATTTGTATAACCTAATAAGATTAGTGTTGGTGTTAAATTGAATTTCGATTTGATGTTGTTTTAAAAAAGGCGCTTAGCGCCTACTACAAACTATATAATGCTGTCTTTATTTGCAAGTCCACTTATCTAGGGAATTGATTATGCCTTATATGAACATTGAACAAGCCCGTTTTAATATGGTTGAACAGCAAGTCCGGCCTTGGGATGTGCTTGATCAGCGGGTATTAGATGCCATTTCTGATGTCCCACGCGAGGATTTTGTGCCGATGGCTTACCGTAATTTGGCTTTTGCTGATATCAGTATTCCTTTGGGACACGATCAAGTGATGATGAAACCCATAGTTGAGGGGCGTTTATTACAAGCTTTGATGTTGACGCGCCAAGATACGGTGTTAGAAATTGGAACGGGTAGTGGTTATTTGACGGCTTTATTAGCGCGAACCGCGAAACACGTTGATAGTGTGGATATTTATGAAGATTTTGTCAAAAAAGCTGAACAAAGGCTTAATGGTTTAAATATTAATAATGTTTCCTTGGAGACGGGGGATGCGATTGATGGGTGGAATAAGTTCGCTTGTTATGATGTGATTGTATTGACTGGCTCGGTGCCGGTGTTAGAACCCCATTTTCAAACACAATTGAATGATGGGGGTTGTTTATTTGCGATTGTCGGAGAGGAGCCGGTGATGCAAGCGCAGTTAATTAGTCGCGTGAATCAGGATGAATTTAATGTGGATGTGTTATTTGAAACGTCGTTGTCTCCGTTGGTAGGGGCAGATGAGTCTGACGAGTTTGTGTTGTAACTGTTTCTGTTTTTCGGGTAGTCTCGGATATTAGCCACGGAATGACACAGAAAGCACGGAATATTTCCGTGTTTTTCCGTGTTTTTCCGTGGCAAAATTTTAGACTAATTGCATTATATTTATTATGGTTAACCAATATGCAGAAATACATAAATTTTGTGTTGTTATTAATAGCGTGCTGTTTCACTGGCCCGGTTCAGGCAGAAACCCTGTTAGAACTGTATCAACTCGCTGTAGAAAACGATCCGCAATTGAAAATTGCTCATAAAGACTACCTTGCTACCTTGGAAAAAAGGCCACAAGCCCGTGCATTACTGTTACCGTATTTGGGATTGGGTGCTAATGTGACCGAAACTTGGTCTAACGATGAGGGCATGTTTGGTGGTAGCAGAGAAAATACCAGCGGCGGCTACAATGTCTCCCTGAGTTATCCACTCTATAAACGCGATCTCCATGTTCAAGTGGAACAAGTTGATAGCCAAATTAAACAAGTCGAGGCCAATTATGAAAGTGCTAAACAAGCTTTGATGGAACGCCTTGCGACGCGCTACTTTGGGGTATTGGCGGCTAACGATAACGTGAAATTTGCAGGCAGTGCTAAAGAGGCCTTCCAACGGCAATTAGATGACGCTCAACAGCGTTTTGATGTGGGATTGATTGCGATTACCGATGTACAAGAAGCGCAAGCGGGTTATGATTTGGCTGTTGCCGATGAAATTCAAGCCCAAAATGAACTGGATAATGCTTTTGAAGCATTGCGTGAGATTACGGGTAGTTATCATTCATTGTTAGCCACTTTAAATGAAGATGCGCCTTTACTTGGGCCCGATCCGAAAGACATAGACAGTTGGACTGAATACGCTCTTGAAAACAACCCACAAATATTGGCTGCGGAATACGCTATAAAAACAGCGAGTCAGGAAATCGAAAAACAACGCGCTGGCAATTGGCCGACTCTTGAACTCGTCGGCAAACATAGTTACAGCGATGTTTTCAGAGGTGATGACAGTCCATTCGGCAATAGAAGCAGGAGTAATAGTATTGGTTTACAATTGAGTTACCCTTTATATGAAGGGGGCGCAATCCGAGCACGTACACGAGAAGCAAAACAACGTTATTATCAAGGGCTTGACCAAAAAGAGCTACAACGCCGTGCTGTCCAATCACAAACTCGTCAAGCTTTTTTAAGTGTGCTTTCCAATATCAGTCGCGTTAAGGCCCTTAAACAAGCATTAATTTCAACAGAAACGGCTTTAAAAGCGATTCAAGCGGGTTTTGAATTAGGCACCCGTACCTCAGTTGACGTGGTTAATGCTCAACGTGATTTACTCCATGCCCAACGGAATTACTCTAATGCGCGTTATGATTACGTGCTGAATACTTTACGACTTAAACAGGCCTCTGGAATAATCAGTGTCGATGATCTTGGTAAGATCAATAGTTGGTTGACTCAACACACGATCACATTACAAGATCAAAATCCCATTGATATAAACGCACCATTGGAAGACTATGAAGCCTTGCCCAGCACAGGGGCCTTCTTGGAGGCTTCTGAAGCTTTACCTGAAAGCGCGGAGGAGGGGTTGGAAGAAGTGGAGGCTTCTGAAGAGTTACCAGAAAGCGCAGAGGATGCCTTAGAAGACTCGGAAGACTTGGAAGACTTGGAAGAGTTACTCGAAAGCACAGACGATATTTTGGAAGACTTTGAAGACGATTTATGAGCTTCTTGGGAATTGATTCGTGAAGGCTGTTTTTTCAAGTATTTCAAATGTCACAAAGTTACTGTGTCAATTAAGCATTATTTTATTTTTTGTCACTGACTGAGTATAGTGCAACCTGTTTTTCTTATGAGCCTTTTGTAAAATTTAAAAAGGGCGATAACAAAGGTTCGCCCCTACAAACCCTCGTAAATACACGATAGGGAGGGCGAACACGCAGGTTCGCCCCTACAAACCCTCGTTTGTAGGGGCAGATCTGCGTGTCTGCCCTTTTAAAATTATTTTTCTGACAAACTATAGTTATCAATGGTTCGGACAGTTTTTAAACTCATAAAATGAGGATTTTATAAGGGCTTGATTTGACTTACGCTTAATTAAATCAAACTCAGATTCCTAACTAAATTACATTTAATTAAATGTCGTAAAAATAAGGCTTTACGCCTATTGAAGTTATACCTTTAAAAACTGTCCGAACCATTGTAGTTATAAGATTTTTTCTAAAAAACTTTTATTAACCTACATACTTGATAAGGAAAAATCATGTCTTCTGCTAAAACAAAAAATACTTCCCTTGCACTTGCCATCTCAACTGTGCTGGCAACCACATCTTATCAAGCAGCACTGGCAACACCTAACGACACAAGCCATTCAACTGTCAATTCATTCATCTTGTTGGCAGAGGCAAAGCCAGCCTTGCCACTAGCCACAGCACAGCAACCATCCGCCAGTCTAGAACAACTGCAATATGAGGCCTTTGAGAATAGCAAATACACCGACAAGGATGCTAAACTCCTCACTATGTATTGGGACTACGGCGATTTTTCAAATGCCAAGCTCTACATCGGTAGTCTGCTGATGAGTGGGGATGACGCGACAGTTCAAAAGGTTCTGCAACAAGCGCAGTTGCTTAAACAGCAAGATGAGGCCTTTTGGAATAGCAAATACACCATCGACGATGCTGAACTTCTCGCTGAGTCTTGGGGCAAACCGACACTTTGGGATGCCAAGCTCAAAATCGGTAGTCTCCTGATGAGTGGGGATGACGCGGCAATTCAAAAGGCGCTGCAACAGGCTGCTAATCAAGCCAATCCAGAACAACAGGATGAGCAACAGCAATCGGAGGCATTTTGGAATAGCAAATACACCTACAACGATGCTCAACTTCTCGCTGAGTGGTGGGGCATGTCTGCTCCTTGGGATGCCAAGCTCAAAATCGGTCGTCTCCTTATGAACGGGAATGACGCGGCAATTCAAAAGGAGCTGCAACAGCAACAGCAATCGAATGCGTTTTGGAATGGCAAATACACCATCGCCGATGCTCAAATTCTCGCTGAGTATTGGAACAAGTCTGAACTTTGGGATGCCAAGCTCAAAATCGGTAGTCTCCTTATGAGTGGGGATAACGCTGCTGTTAAAAAGGCTCTACAACAAGCTAAACAAACCGTAAAATGGCCTAATTAAAATGGCCTATACTTAGCATCGCCATAAATTGCGCTTTTAAGATTTTCGTTCAAAATTTATTTTGCGTTATCTTGGAATGCCTGTTATTTTGCGTTATCTTGGAATGCCTGTTATTTTGCGTTATCTTGGAATGCCTGTTATTTTGCGTTATCTTGGAATGCCTGTTATTTTGCGAGGGCTTGATAAAACGCAATTTATGACGATGCTGAGTATATTAGGCAACTATGCACACAAATCCTCGTAGGGTGGATAAGCGGGCACCCATAACCTTAAAAATACCACAAATCGTGTTGACAGCGATCCCACTAGACGGGGAACCTAACCCCGTTCGCATATTCTACGCAACAATCATGTTCTCAGTCGGATGGTAAAATTAAACTGGAAAATCGGTGTTGAGATTGAACTGGTCGCACCCAAAGGGCTTACTAGACGTGACTTGGCTAATACCATCGCCCGGCAACACGGCGGCATCGTCCACCCTTTCTTCCACCCCCAATCTGAACCAAGCAAAGTACCGGGTAAACCGCTGTTTCAAAATCTAACTCAGGGTTTTGAAGTCGTTGATTCGCACACCGGCTCTATGATTGCCCAATGTGTTGATGACATGACACTTCAAGATGATTTTAACAAAACCCATCCGCCTCAACCCGGTTGGTATCGTATTGTCAGCGATGATGCTCGCCTCCTGCGATTAGTGATGCAGCAGGCTAACCCTGCTGCACCTTTATCTGAGGTACTCACGCCCATTGCCAATATATTTGGTACAGAAGCTAAAGTAGGCAAAGGGAAAATGGTACGTGTAGAGGATGATACTGGCGCGTCAATTGCCATTGCAGCCCCGTTGCCAGGAGAACGAGAACGCCCTTGCGAATTGATTACACCTCCCATTGACACCAATCATTTGGAACGCTTGGAATCCCTGTTAGCAATAGCACGATCACTGGGGTTTACAGTGCCAAGCGAAGGGGCAACCCATATACACTTTGATGCAACTCCCTTGCAATCCGTTCCCATATTGGTCAATCTCATGCGTTTATTATGGATTTGGGGGCCAAAGTTGCGACAACGCTTTAAAACAAACTCTCGTTGTCGCCGACTCGGCAGATGGCCTTCAGAAGTCTACGAATTTGTGCAAAGGCCTGATTTTATCACCTTACCTTGGGAAGAGGCGAGAGAACATCTTGCCAAATTTGAACTGACTAAGTATTGCGATTTCAATATAAAGAATCTCATTCACCCGACACCAACAAAACACACTTTTGAAGTTCGCATTTTTCCAGTTTGGCTTCATGGATATGCTATTATGGAAGCGGCTAAAGTATTTGAAACGATATTGCGCTGGGCAATGGATTTTAAGGAAAACAAGCTCATAAAAACGGTTCCACAAGATATAGAAACCTTGCTAAGTTGTTATCGTTTTTAATATCAGTAAAACTCAAAACGGGCTTTTCCCCGTGAATTGACCCGCAAAATAAATTTGGAACGAAAAAAGGCACGTAAAATAACATGCATTCCAAAAGGCCCGTAAAATAAATTTGGAACGAACAGAGAACCGCAAAAAATAATCAGGAACGAAAATTATGATTAAATTAAAACCAATCGCTTTACTTTCTTTATGTTGTTTATCGCTTATCTCTTGTTCTAGAGAAACGGTTAAATCAACCGATGCGTCTTCGATACAACGCAAGGCTCTTGGAAAAAGCAGTTTTGCTTCCCCACAAGCGGAAGCCGATTTTGCTAAGGGTAAGGCCGAGCTTGAAAAAGGCAATAATGCGATAGCTCTCAAATTGTTTCGCCAAGCGTCTGAACAAGGACACGCGGGGGCACAAAACCTTTTAGGTTTGATGTATAGTCTAGGCAAAGGCGTACCTAAAGATCAGCAAAAAGCGGTCAAGTGGCTTCAACAGGCAGCTAATCAAGGATTGGCAGAGGCGCAACTTAATTTAGGTGTGATGTACCACAATGGCAAAGGAGTCACTCAGAATGATCAAGAAGCGGTGACTTGGATTCGCAAAGCGGCTGCACAAGACTATGCACCCGCGCAATACAACTTAGGTTTAGCGTACCTAGAAGGCATTGGCGCGACTCAAAGTGACCAAGAAGCCTTTAAATGGTTTAGCAAAGCGGCTGATCAGAATGATCCAATAGCGCAAAATCACTTAGGTCTCATGTACCTCAATGGTAAAGGGGTGCTACAAAACGACAGAGAAGCCATTAAGTGGTTTAAAAAAGCGGCAGAACAGGGATATCCAGACGCACAATTCCACTTAGGCATAGCCAACTTAAAAGGCATTGGGCTCAGAGAGAATCATCAAGAAGCCTTCAAATGGTTTAGCCAAGCCGCTAAAAAAGGACATCCTGTGGCGCAATACAATTTAGGAATCATGTATACCACAGGCGAGACGGTGACTCAAGATTACCAACAAGCCGCTCAATGGTTTCACCGAGCCGCTCAACAGGGATACGCTGACGCACAATTTAACTTAGCGGTCATGCTCTTTGGCAACAAGAATGCTACCGAAGAAAGTCGCCAAGAAGGGCTCAAATGGCTTCGTCAAGCGGCAAAACAGGGGCATCCGAAAGCACAAGCCGCATTGGATAAAATGGCTGTTCAATAATCCTCTTTTAAAACCGTGTTGATATTATTGTCTATTAGCATTGACACCTATTTGGTAGGCGTTGCGTTTTTAACGCTTTACCTCGTTCACAGAGTAACACAGAGTTTCACTGAGGAAATCTCTGTGGCCCTCTGTGGCCCTCTGTGGACTCTATTCCAGGTTCAAGTTTTTGCGCGCAAAAACTTGAACCTGGAATGTTGAAAATAATAAAAGGAAGGACTGAATCATGAATTGGTTTCTAAAAACACTCTACTCAACATTGGGTCAAAAAATCCTGATGTCACTGACAGGATTCTTTTTAATCTCGTTTTTAATGGTGCATTTGACCGGTAATTTGATGTTATTTAAAGGTGATAATGGCGCGGCCTTTAATGCCTACGCCCATTTTATGTCCACGGCTGATATTATTCGCGTTGCCGAAATCATTTTAGTCTTAGGCTTCCTATTACACATTTACACCGCTTGGCGACTCACTCAACACAATCAAAAGACACGGCCACAAGCCTATGCTTACAGCCGTCCAGATGCCAACAGTAGCTGGTCATCACGCAACATGGGTATCGCGGGTTCAGTCGTACTGTTTTTCTTGGTCATACACCTGTATAATTTTTGGTTTAGATACCAATTTCAAGCCGAAATTCCCATTGTTCCCGGCACGGATTATAAAGATATGTACTGGTTAATCCAGACTGTTTTTGTACAAGAATGGTGGTTTGCCATCTTGTACATTATCGCAATGGTGTTTTTGGGATTTCACCTAGCACATGGATTTGAAAGTGCTTTTCAAACCTTAGGGCTCCATCATAAAAAATATACCCCCTTGATTAAAAAACTGGGTGTACTATTTGCGATTGTCGTACCGGCCGGTTTTGCCGCCATGCCAATTTATGTATTAGGGCATTATTTGTATACCATGCAATGACTTGTAGAGACGCTTCGCTACGCAAATCTGATGCTTCGCGGATGCTTCGCGTCTCAGATGCGTAGCAAATCTGATGTTTCGCGTATAGAGACGCGAGGTATAGAGACGCGAGGCATCGCGTCTCTACGATCCCACCCAGAATTATTTAGATTTGATTTGAAATAAGCAGGCTCCCGTGTACTCAGCGAAAATCGTGAATGTATCTAGCAATGGAAAGAAACATGTTTAAGAAAATGATTACAATCCTTTTAAGTTTGATGGTTTTAGCAGTCGCGATATTTGTCATTTACGTTATAGAAACTGAAAAAACACAATTTAGAATCAATGCAAAATGGGTGGATTACAAGCCAGTCGCTAACCCGGACAGCAAGGTGTTGGTGGTGTATTTTTCCCGCTCCGGTAATACCGAACTAATGGCAATGGAAATCGCTAAACACTACCAAGCCTCATTTGTACACTTGGAAGCTGAAGACTACCGCATCGGTTTCCGTGGTTGGATTAATGCGTTTAAAGATTCTCAGACACAACATGCCGTGATCACCCCGGAAAAAGTCGATTTATCACAATACGACACCCTCTTTATCGGCTCACCGATCTGGTGGTACAGCCCTGCACCTCCTGTCTGGCAATTTGTCGAGAACAATGACTTTACCGGAAAAAACGTCGTGCTTTTTAATACCTTCAATAGTCGTTTCAAACAAGAATACATCAATGAGTTTAAGGCCAAAGTCGAAACGAAAAAGGGCCATTTCGTCAAACACATTTATGTGAAACGGGAAAGAATGACACGACAGATTAGCACTGAAATCCTGTTGGAACAAGTGCGTAAAAAACTGGACAATTTGCAGCATATTAAATAATGATTATAACGGATGAAAGGGGATAGCGAACACGCAAGGGCTGCCCCTACGGCAAATCCGAATTTTGGGGAGGGCGAATGCCCTTTCAAATAATGGAAAGGCCCCATTAGTTCTCCAAAAAATCAGTTACAATCAGCAAAAAATTAATCAGTGTCAATCCGTTTGATCATGATTTAAGCTTTTCTTCATTTTGGAAATACCTCGCTATGAAATTAAACGCAAAAATTCCAGATGGGCCCATTGCCGAAAAATGGACTCAACATCAATTCGATTTAAAACTCATTAATCCAGCCAATAAACGGAAATATGAGATTATCGTTGTTGGCACCGGATTAGCGGGTGCTTCGGCCGCCGCGACTTTGGCAGAATTAGGGTACAATATCAAAGTCTTTTGTTTTCAAGATAGCGCCAGAAGGGCGCATAGTGTTGCCGCTCAAGGCGGCATCAACGCCGCTAAAAACTATCAATACGATGGCGATAGCGTTCACCGCTTATTTTACGACACCATAAAAGGCGGCGATTTTCGCGCACGAGAAGCGGATGTGCATCGGCTTGCCGAAGTCAGCAACAATATTATTGATCAATGTGTCGCCCAAGGCGTACCCTTTGCGCGTGAATATGGCGGTTTATTAGATAATCAGTCTTTTGGTGGCGCTCAAGTATCACGGACGTTTTATGCCAGAGGACAAACTGGGCAACAATTGCTCATCGGCGCTTACAGCGCCCTCAGTCGTCAAATTGCCAATGGCAAAGTACAGATGTTTCCGCGTACCGAAATGCTAGAACTCGTACTCATAGATGGCAAAGCGCGGGGAATCGTCGTTCGCAATTTAATCACCGGCAAAATAGAATCACATAGCGCCCATGCTGTCTTACTGGCTACCGGTGGCTATGGCAACGTCTTCTTTCTCTCCACTAACTGCATGGGGGCCAATGTCACCGCTGCTTGGCAAGCGCATAAAAAAGGTGCCTTTTATGCCAATCCCTGTTTTACTCAAATTCATCCCACCTGTATTCCCGTTCACGATAGGCATCAAGCCAAACTCACCTTAATGTCAGAATCACTGCGAAATGATGGCCGAGTTTGGGTACCCCAAAATCCTAATGATAAACGTCATCCGCATGATATTCCAGAATCAGATCGAGATTACTTTTTAGAGCGAAAATACCCCGCTTTTGGCAACTTAGTGCCCAGAGATGTCGCCTCCCGCAATATCAAAAAAGCCTGTGATGACGGGTACGGAGTGGGGCAAACCGGTTTAGCCGTTTATTTGGACTTTAAAGACGCAATCGAAAGACGCGGCAAAGAAGAGATTAAACATAAGTATGGCAACCTGTTCCAAATCTACGAAAAAATCACCCATGAAAACGCTTACGATGTTCCGATGAAAATTTACCCCGCCGTGCATTACACAATGGGCGGCTTATGGGTAGATTATAATCTCATGACAACCATTCCAGGCTTATATGCCTTAGGCGAAGTCAACTTTTCAGATCACGGAGCCAATCGTTTAGGGGCCAGTGGTTTAATGCAAGCCCTAGCCGACGGTTATTTTGTGATACCGCGTACCGTTGCAGACTATTTGGCAAACCAGCCTTACGATAACGTACCAACCGATCATGCCGCTTTCAAAGAAGCAGAGCATGATGTCAAAAATAGGATTGATCATATCCTATCGCTCAAAGGCGACAAAACGGTTGATGAATACCATAAAGAACTCGGCCTGATTATGTGGAACTACTGCGGCATATCGCGCAATGAGGCAGGTTTAAAAACAGCGCAAGAGCAAATCAAAACGCTGGAAGGCGAATTTTGGGAAAACCTCAGCATGGTAGGCACCAACAACGAACTGAACCAAAACTTAGAAAAGGCCCTACGTGTAGCCGATTTTTTTGAAATGGGCCAGTTAATCGTCGAAGATGCCTTACACCGCAAAGAATCCTGTGGCGGCCATTTTAGAGAAGAATCCAAAACAGAAGAAGGCGAAGCCAAGCGTGATGATGACAATTTTGCTTACGTTGCCGCCTGGGAATACCGGGGTAAAAACCAAGCCGAAATCCTGTATAAAGAACCCTTAAGTTTTGAACACGTAAAACTGGCACAACGGAGTTATAAATAATTGTTTTTCTTCATTTAATCCTCTTCCTAGTAGGGGCGAACCTGCGTGTTCGCCCTCAAATTATTTTTCTGAACATAGGGCAAGGGTAACAATTGAAAAGGTAATCAACCATGACAGACATAGAAGAATCCATGCTTTCAATACTGCGTGATTTTGGTGGGGAATCCTCCGCTTTTTTGATGACAAATGCCGATGGGCCCTGGGGAAAACTAGGCGATTCGGATACCTTAAAGGCAACGATGAAATCGTTACAAGATCAAGGTGCCGTGACGTATGATGCTGATAATGATGTGGTGAAGGTTGCTTAAAAGGATAGAACGCTGATTAAACTGATGATCATGATTAACGCTGATTAAAACTGATTTAAAAAAATCAGTGTCAATCATGACAATCATGACAATCAGTGTTCTATCATATCACCCACAGTGCATTACTCTCTCAGTTTAATCAGAATATTATGTTTATTAAAAAACTACAACTCACTAATTTTAAACGATTTACAGACTTAACCCTAGATTTAAGCGAGCAAGCCACTCCGCCAAAATTGGTTTTAATCATCGGAGCCAATGGTAGCGGTAAATCATCCATTTTTGATGCCTTTGAAGCAGTGTCGTCTAAAACGAAAGATGATACCACCTTGCCGCCTACATATTATCGGAAAAATGCAGAGAATGATTTTAAGGTGACAATAGAATTGAGTAATCATCAGACGATCACACGGCTTGATGATTGATAAAAAAGGGCCTGATAATCTGAAACCCAGTACATTTTATGGTAGAAGCTGCTTAAGGCAAGTGCCCAGACTATTACGAAAATCGCTTGATCAAATGAGCCCCGTTAAATTTTTTGACAAGGATTTTGATCGCCCAAGAATGTATATCGAAAGAGATAACCGTTTTGAAAATGACATTAATCGAATAACCAGTTTAATTTTGAAAGCGTTTTACCGTTCAGATCAAACCGCTTCTCAAATTAAACCCAAATACCTCCATCCTGTCAATGAAGCGTTTACCAGAATCTTTGGAGAAGGCAACGACACCACATTAATGTTATTGGAATTGATTCCCCCGCTAGACGAAGAAGTCGCTGAGATTATCTTTCAAAAGGGCAAGTCTGATATCCATTACAACTATTTAGGCAATGGCGAAAAAGAAGTCTTCAACATTTTAATCAACCTCTTGAGCAGAAGACATTTTTATCAAGATACCATTTATTATATTGACGAAATGGATTTACATCTCAATACCAAACTGCAATATGATTTCTTAAAAGAAGTGGTAGAAAACTGGATACCAGAAGGTTGCCAATTATGGACAGCCAGTCATTCACTCGGCTTTATCGACTATGCGAATCAGGTTGATCATGCTGCCATTATTGATTTTAATAACTTGAATTTTGATCACCCTCACATTTTATTCCCTCAAGCTAAAAATCTAAGCCCATCAACAAGCATTTGATAAAGCTGCGTATATTGATCTAGCCTTCTGCATCGTCGGTGCCAGAAATGGCTATCCTTTTTTTAAGGAAAATAAACAGGCCAAATTAAAAAAACTGTAGGGGCCAACAGGATGTTAAATATAAAATGAGGGTACGAACAAATCTGAAAACCTGATAGAACGCTGATTAAACTGATGATCATGATTAACGCTGATTAAAAAATCAGTGTCAATCATGATAATCATGACAATCAGTGTTCTATCATATCACCCACCTAGCATGACTATAGCGTTTGGTAGTGCTGCAATGTAGGTGATATTATGAAACGATTGACACTGATTAAAAAATCAGAACAATCAGTTTGATAAAAAAATCAGCGTAGATCATGATAATCAGTTTAATCCGCGTTCTATCTCACCTCTCTTTTGACTCAGCAACTCAAAAAACCATGAAACTGCATCTCAAAATTTGGCGACAACCTAACTCTGAAACGCCCGGCAAAATGGTAGATTACACCCTCACAGGGATGATTCCTGATCTGTCTTTTCTTGAAATGTTAGATATTTTAAATGAAGACTTATTAAAAAAGGGAGAAGATCCGGTAGCCTTTGATCACGATTGTCGCGAAGGGATTTGTGGCATGTGTAGTCTCTATATCAATGGCCGATCTCACGGCCATGATCAAGGGATTACAGCTTGCCAATTACATTTACGCTCATTTAAAGACGGCGACACGATTTACGTCGAACCTTGGCGCGCCAAAGCCTTTCCCGTTTTAAAAGATTTGATAGTCGATCGCGCCGCTTTCGACAGAATCATTCAGGCCGGCGGTTACATATCGGTTAATACCGGCTCAGCACCCGATGCCAATACGATTCCGATTACTAAAAATGTGGTACTCGAAGCTTTTGAAGCGGCCGACTGTATTGGTTGCGGAGCCTGTGTCGCGGCCTGTAAAAATGCCTCCGCCATGCTGTTTGTCGCCGCCAAAGTCTCACACTTAGCCCTATTACCACAAGGGCAAATCGAAAAACAAACTCGGGTAGAAAAGATGGTAGCTCAAATGGATAAAGAAGGCTTTGGCGCTTGCACGAATACAGGCGCATGTGCTTTTGAATGTCCAAAAAATATTCCGGTTAGTCATATCGCCCGTCTTAATCGCGAATATTTAGGCGCGAAATTGACTTCTAATGATTTAAGCTAAACGGTTTCAATTATAGATAGTCATGCAACGTGATAAGTACCCGTCCATATATTAGTAAAAAATAAAGTGAATAAAAACAATCGTTTTCGTACTCAAAATACCCAAAAACTTGTGGATGGGTACTTATGATAGAACGTTGATTCTGCTTCTTATCATGATCGGCGCTGATTTTTTTTAATTTGAATCACTGTTAATCAGGCCATCATCAGTCAAATCAACGTTCTATCTAATCTGTAGGTTGCCCCTGAATCGACTAAGGTGAAGCAATGCCAATGCAACAAGTACAACAGCACTATGATTATATATTAGAAGAATACTTAAGCCTTGAAGAGAACGCAGAATACAGAAGCGAATACTATAATGGTGAGATAATAGCTATGGCAGGTGGCACAATTAATCACAATCGGATAGCTGTCAATGTGGGTACGGCCCTCAATTTTCATTTTAAAGATCAAAAAGAGTATGATGTGGCTATAAGCGATGTCAAACTGTGGATACCCGAAACGCAGCATTTTCTTTACCCTGATGTGATGGTTATTGCCGACAAACCGGTATACTATGAAAATCGCAAAGACACGATAACCAATCCACTAGTGATTATCGAAGTGCTTTCTAAATCCACCCAACATTATGATAAAGGCGACAAATTCCGATATTATCGTACTCTCCCCAGTTTTAAAGAGTATATTCTGATTAACCAGTATGAATGTCTGATTGAACAATACACAAAAATATCAGACTATGAATGGCGCATTTCTTATAAAGAGCATACAGATGCGATGCTAAAATTCGTTTCTTTTCCTTTTCAAATCTCTTTACAGGATATTTATAACAAAGTTGATTTTGGTAGCTAAAACCAATCTCACACAAAGGCGCAAAGGTGCTAAGTCTTCTCTGTTCTTAGCGTCTTAGCGGCTTTGCGTGAGATAAAAAAGTAAAACTTGAGAAAATGAAAGCAATGGAATACCTTCCCAAAGAAAACTTGGTTGAACAAGCCCTAGTTGCACTCATGAAAGCACTTGGGCCAGTCGAAACCATGCGTTTTCTCAATTTGCCGCGTTCGCAGCGCCTAGAATCTGTAGAACGACATCGAAAGTGGCAAGCAACACTTAATCAAGAAGAATTTTTTAGTCAAGTATTTGGCTCAGTTGAACGAGGTTCATCCGCCAACTTCTTCTACGAAATTAATTAATTGAATACGTTTTTCCAATTGACGTTGGCTTTCGTACACACCCGGATAAAGCATGTTGTCATATCCATAAGCTTTTCGCGTGTTTTTTTGTGGTTTAATCCCCGTGACTAAAAACGTTTGGACTTGATCGGCCTTCAACTTTTTAGACTGTCTATAAAGGAAATCATAAGCCATCGATTGATACAGGGCATCATCATTAATGGATTGGGTATATTTAAACTCAAGTAAAATATAACGCGCTGTGCATTGTCGAATGCCATCGGGTAACCGTTCCAATTGTTCCGCAGTCCAAGCGGTTTCTTGTTGCCGAATGATTAAAACATCAATTCTTGGTGGCTTATTCATCACCAATGTTTCAGGTAAAACCTCCACACCAACAGGTATCAAATCCCATTGAAGGGTTTCACCAAAAGGTAAATGCCAGTCATTTTTTTGTGATTCAAATTCTTTCACAATTTCATTCTCTCAAATCGGTTAGAAAGGTTATCAGCAAAGGTTGCTGAGGTTGTTGAGGTTGATGATTTTAATCAGTATTAATCAGGCCTTCATCAGTCAGTCGCGTTCTATCCAAATAAATTTCATTGATAACTGATAACATGTGCTATCCGCTTACAATTTATGGGCCGCCGCCATCAAGCTACTTTTGACTTCAAAACGTTTAAAGTCTAAGCATTAACACACACACAAAATTAAAAATGGTCAAAAAGCCAGCGTTGGGTAAGCTACGTCTTTCAGCATTCTCCCTAAAACAAAAAGCCCCTTGTCTTTCGACAAAGGGCATGCAAGTGTCTACAGTGACAATTGGTAATCTTTTGAATGGGCTACAGTGTAGGGTGTTGACAGAGAGCTTTTTTTAGCCGATATTTTTCATGCTGATTTTGTGTTTGTCAAAAGCCTCAAAAATTGGGTTAAACAACCCCCAAGGGGTTTTCAGGCTAAAGTACAGCGAAGCGAAACTTTAGCCTGAAAATGTGAATAGCCCTAGGTGAAACCTGGGGTTCCTAAAAAAGCATGAAAAATAGCTATCAAAAACACCTCTCAGTCAACACCCTAGCTACAGTGTCCGGTTACCGCTTAATGAGACATATTGAGCTGGCTTTCCAAACGCTCTGCAATCCATACTTTGACAATTGACTGTTGTGTCACCCCTAAACGTTTTGCCTCTTTATCTAGGGATTGGTACATCCAAATCGGAAAATCAATATTCATTTTCCTTTTCTCTTGTTGAGGACGACGAGCTTTAGATATATCCAAATATTGGGTTATATCTGAACCCTCATCAAAGGCTTTGTCGAAATCTTTAGCTTTCATATATTTTGATCTCCTCTGTGCGAGATCGTCGTACCGAAATGATACGAATTTTGTTCCCACGATAAGTTATAATACCTGACCAATGTTTCATGCCTATCTTGCCTATAACCATAAATCTCAGCTCATCTATTATCTTAGCTGGTATTTCAATTAGATTAGAATCATCCCACAAGGCTTGTGCTTCAATAAAATCAATACCGTGTTTAATTTTGTTTGATTCACTTTTTTTCTTATCAAATTCAAATTGTATCATATACTTAATTAAGTGCAGTTGCTGGGTTTTCTACCCACCCTACAATTATCAATTTAACCGGGGTTTAACTGGCTACGCTGGCTTGGCGCACTCTGCTTGCTAAACCCTTATGAACGTGCATGAAATCAAATCTCCATTTCAAATTTTTGCAAAAACTTTTGCGTGAAGGATCATTTTATGCTCATTCCTTAATCTATTCAATCAGGGTTCTATCCAAATCAATTTCATTGATAACTGATAACTTACCCTATTCGCTTATCAATTCTCACATCATTGAGTAACCATTTTATATTAATGATTAATGTGGGTTGAGTTGTACTGACTTAACAACAGTGTCGCGGGCATGTACACTAAATCTTAAAGGCCCGATTTTCGTTAAAAATTTATTTTGCGAATACGCCCATTCAAAGGCCAGAATGATAAACTTTGAAAAAATTGTACTGCCTATATATTAACAGGAGAAATATAAACTCTTGGATAATTTCAAATGTCTACCGTTCAAGCTAAAATACAATTATCGTTTGATGAATTGCTGAACATCGTTAAGCAATTGAATTCAAATGACTTAGAAAGATTTGCCTCGTCTGTGCATCATATACAAGCACAACGTAAAGCACCTTCTATACCACGCCGTGAATCTGAACTTTTACTCAAAATCAATCAAAAACTGCCCTTTGAGATTCAAGCAGCTTATGATAATCTCATTGCCAAACGTCGAACAGAAACGCTAAATTCTAATGAATACAACGTGTTATTAGACTTAACTGAAAAAGTCGAACAATTTGAAGTCAAACGAATAGAAGCGATGACGGCACTCGCTGGTTTACGTCAAATATCACTGACCGAATTAATGAAAGAATTAGGTATTAAATCCCCTTCTTATGTTTAATAGACAAGTGATGACTGCACTAAAAAGTCAGGTAATAGAACGCGCACAAGGAAACTGTGAATATTGTCGTAGCCAAGCACGTTTTGCAACACAAGCTTTTTCAATAGAACATATCACACCACAGAGTAAAGGTGGACAAACTGCTTTAGATAACTTAGCCTTGGCTTGTCAAGGCTGCAATAATCATAAATACAACAAAACAAAAGCGGCCGATCCCATAACGACAGTTCACATATTAGACCAAATAAGCCAAAACGACGTAAAATACCAAAACGAGTGTACAAAAAGTTCTTTTCACCAACAAAATCATAATTATTAAAAAAAATCTTTGACAAAAAATAAAATTTTGGTTAGCATTTCAGGTGGCTTTTATCAAGGGATGATAGCCTTCAAAGCAAGATATTAATGGTTCAGTATTAAAATGTCATACTGGTAAAATCT
>QNEL01000099.1 GCA_003645185.1 Candidatus Parabeggiatoa sp. nov. 3 | reverse complement strand
GGCCGGCAACAAAAACACGTTACCTACCCTACGAATTAATGGGGCCGGCAACAAAAACACGTTACCTACCCTACGAATTAATGGGGCCGGCAACAAAAACACGTTACCCACCCTACGAATTAATGGTGGGCTACCCGAAAAATAATTAACAATTAATAATTAATAATTAATAATTAAAATTAATGGTGGGCAACAAAAACACGTTACCCACCCTACGAATTAATGGGGCCGGCAACAAAAACACGTTACCCACCCTACATTTTTTAATCTAAAAATCCTAAAGGAATTGAGAGGCTTGCTTTGACACCGCTTGGTGTATTTTGTTGTATTCGCATGGCGGCTTGATTGCCGTAAATCGCTCGTAAACGGGCCCTGACATTGTTTAAACCCATACCGCTTCCGCTTTGTTGTTGCAAACCTTTCCCAGTATCAATACAGAAAATGTTCAAACGATCCGCTTGAATTGTGGCAATGATATCAATACTTCCGCCTTGGGTATCAGGGGCAATACCGTGTTTTATGGCATTTTCGACTAACGGTTGTAACAGTAAAGGGGGGAGACTGAGAGTATGCAATGATTGAGGCACTTCAATGCGATAGCGTAATCGATCTCCCATGCGTATTGTCTGAATATCAAGGTAAGCACGCAATAATGCCAGTTCATCCCCTAAAGTGGTTTCTTCTTGACGAGTGCGCTTCAAAGAAGCGCGTAAGTATTGGGTGAAATTGGCTAACATGATTTTAGCGTCTTCCGGTGCCTCATCAATCAAACTTAATATATTAGATAAGGTATTGAATAGAAAATGCGGTTCAATTTGCGCTTGTAATAATTTGAGATGGGTTTCTGTCAACTTTTTTTCGTTTTCGAGCTGTTGCAAGGTTGCCTCTCGCAAAGCGATGTTATTTTCAGCTAGGGCGTTGCGGGCATAAAAATAGTAGGAAATCATTGTACCAAAAACGACAGTACAGGCAGTCAATATCAGTGGCAGACTGGGATATTCTGCAAGAAATTCTTGAACGTCATAGCCAATGAGGCTATTAGCCAAGGTGACTCCGATAATGCCCCCTAACGGAATAGCCATCGCAAAAATGTGCCCTGACGGTTTGCTCAAGCCCCGTATCAGCGTTAAGCCATAGGAAATGGAAAAGATACTGAGCCCTATGGCTTGAGAATAGATTAAACTGATTTTAAAAGAACCGTCAATCAATACAGTCACAAAGACAGCAATTAAAGTGTTAAATAGAAAGGTAAGCAGCAATTCCGTTAGAAATATTCTAAGCGAAATAGGGGTTTGAGGAGTCTTCATGTCTCTGTCAGTTATCAGTTATCAGTTATCAGTTCCACATTTCACGCGTGAAATAATGTTTTTGCGCGCAAAAACATTGGCGTGGAAATCAGTTATCACTTTTTCTAACCAAACCTGTCAGGTTTTCAGTTATCCTGCACGCGGGCATAATTTAAACTTTTAGTTTTTAGTAAAAATCTGTTTTCTTTTCAACACAGAGTACCACAGAGGATAGTAGGATAGAATGCTGATTGAACTGATTTTCGCTGATTTTTAATATAATAACGACAAGGGTTTTATTGATAACTGATAACTGATAACTGATTTCCAGGCAAAAGTTTTTGCGCGCAAAAACTTTTGCCTGGAACTGATAACTGATAACTGATATGAGTTTGAGCTACGAGTTTTATTATTTATTACGCACGGAGATTGAGCAGGAGGGGATTATTCAACTTGAACCCCTTTACTTTTCGAGTGTTGAACTGCCGCGTTTGAGTGAAGAAGGGTTTATGATTGATGAGGATAAGCGGTTGTTTCGTTCTGAAACCTTTATCGCGCCGCCTTCAAAAACGGCTTTGCCTGAAAATTGGCTTTTACATCTTAAACAAGGTTGGGAGCAGATTGGACAGATTTATCAAAAAGCCTTTGTGAAACAAGGCCTTGACGAGAGTCTGGCAGAGGTGTTTTGTACACGGGCTTTATTGGGCGTGGCCTTATTAATTGCTGATGTGCGGCTTGATTCGCATACGATAACCCTGTCTTTTAAAGGCCCTGGGGGGGCAGATCGGGTGAGATTT
This sequence comes from Candidatus Parabeggiatoa sp. nov. 3, assembly GCA_003645185.1. GTDB lineage: Bacteria > Pseudomonadota > Gammaproteobacteria > Beggiatoales > Beggiatoaceae > Parabeggiatoa. Next base: position 17,868 of record QNEL01000099.1, on the reverse strand, counting down.
AAACCGGGGCGTAGTTTGCTTCAAATTGATTCTCAGGAAAACGGTTTTGAGGGAGGCGCTTTTGTGCGTTTTGAACCCCATTATCGCTTGCCTTCTACGAAGCAACATTGGCAATTACAATTGGATGTGGCGATGCCTTATTTGGCTCCGATGGCTATTTCGGCGAATACGCCTAAACCGCATTTTGCACCGAATCCGGTGTTTGCCGTTTATGGGTTAGCGCATGGCGCGTTGCCGGAGAATGAAACTTGGCCGAAGCAGTTGCAAGATTTTTTGGTGGGCGGTGGTGAGGCTTTATTGGTGCGTCTTTTGCCGCGTTTGTTGATTCGGCAATGGCAGTTTACGCGAATGGATTTAGCGGCTCGTTTGGTGCGTCAGTATTTACAGGCACAAAGTCAGCATTTTGATCAGGCACCTTTATCTTGTTTGCCGAATCGGACATTATCAAACGGTTTACAAATGATGGCCAGATTAGAAGCGGATACAACTTTGTTATTAAGCAAATTGCATCAGGCGATTAAAACGCTTGAAATTCAACGAGATAACCTCATGCTGCGTTTACGCGAAGCGCATCAACTGAATACGCAATGGGATGTGATTTGGGAAAAGACTTATGAAACGCCATTGCTAGACAGTTTTGAGGCAGATAAACAAAAGCTTCAGAACCATATTGTTTATCTTCAAGAAGGCGAATTGAGGTATTTGGAGGGTATTCGCAGACGGTGGCATTTACATTTTGAAGGTAGGCAATTGGCTAGGAGTGAACGATTGTGGAGTTTAGGCAGTATTTTAGCGTTTTTAGTCGCCGTCGGCGCGGCCAGTATGACGGCTTCAGGAATAAGTCAATCTACTGAAAAGAGTGAATCTTGGTTAAGTTCATTCGTGCTATTCTTTGAAAGCTTACAAACGGAACCTTGGGTTGCTGATTTTATACGTTTATTGAATAATCCAGTGGTTTATTGGTGTTTAGTGCTGGTGTTGTTATCCCCGATTTTGTGGCAGGTTGGGAAAGGATTGGTTCTGAAAATACGTTGTCGGGGGTGGAAGCTAAAGAGAGATTAAACTCAGCGTAAATCAGTCGGCCATCATGAGAATCCGTTTGCGTTAAAAAGATTTCAAGAAAACGCTAAAGACGCTAAAGACGCTAAAGGCGCTAATTTGTCAATTCTTTGCGTCTCTTGCGTTAAAAAGAATGAGTACAGCGGATATGGGGATTTAACTAACGTAACGGATTGATGATTGCGGTAAAATACCTGTTTATTTGTGCTTCAGTACTTATGGTTACGACGTTTCCCCAACCGAACGAGAAAAATTCATTGTCTTGTAGTTTTCTATATCACTTAAAATTTTCTTCATTAAAAAACAATCGTAATAATTTGTGTTGTTACGCAATACGAACTCAATATCTATAACCGATTTTTTGTACTGATTTCTTCTGTCTCTTGCTTCTTCATCATCTTTTTTCAATTCGGATATTTGCTTGAATTGTTTTGATCTTAAATATCTTTCAATTGGTTTAAGAAACATACAAACAACATTTTCATAGAGAGTATGCCCTTTTATAAAGAGATAGGTGTTTTCTGGTGTCACACCTAAGCTATGAAGTTCTTCTTGAAATGCCCTTATTTGCTTATCTGACATTTTATCAAGGCTTGCAATCTTCTTTTCAACAGATTCCTTTAATTTTTTAAGCGGTTTGGAAGAAGATACATCAACTTGCTCTAATAATTTTATGGTGTTTGAAAAATCGGCAATTGTAAAACTTGTAGAGTGCTCTTTTTCATGATGCAATGAATAGATAAAGAAATCATAAATGATTGAGGAGTACGATTTTAAAAAACCAACAGAATCAAATAATTGTTCATCCTGCAAGGTTGCTTTTACAACTACCCCATGAAGACTTTCAGCATAACATTTAAAATTTTCAATCGAATAAGTGTCAGTCTGAAAAACATAAGGATTGTCATTAACGATTTTCGATACGTCTGTATAACCTTGTAGTAAATAGTCATAATCACTATCTACACAAAGTATTTTCATTTTGCCTACGCCATTGATTTGTTTGAGTACTTCTGTCTTTCCTCTATCTAATGATGTTTTTGAAGCGGGATGTATTTTTGTTTGCAACTCACATCTGTCAAAAATATCTTTCCAAAACGGAATATCATCTTCATTTTCAACATAAACATCTATTACAATTCCTTTAGATTTATTGAGTGCATTCTGAGCTTCAAAAAAATCTGATGTAATTTTATCTATTAATCCGCTCATTTTTATCGTTTTTTGGTGATAATTTCAGGCACTTCAAAGACTTTATCCATCCAACCATCCAAAACCATTGAAGGTGAGTGCGTCGCTATAATAATTTGAGCATTATTATTGAGGCTTCTAATGTTTTCTATTAATTTTTCCTGCCAATCGGTATGTAATGAGATTTCGGGTTCGTCCATAAACAAAACACAATTTCTATCCTCTTGTATTAAGGCTGTCAATAAAATGAGGACTAATTGCTTTTCACCCGATGATAGCATCTGAAGCGTTAAAACTTGTTTTCCCAATTTAAAGATCAGTTCATTCTTATTTCTATCAATCTTCTTATTGGTAGGCTCGAATAAAGCATCAATTGTGTCTAAAAACAAATTCTTTTTAAAGTCAATGTCAATTTTTGGAACATTTACAATTGATTTTGAAGATAAGGCCTCTATTGCTTTTTTGCCAATATTGATTTGGTATTCAAGATATTGTTTTTGAAGTAAATAAAGTTGTAAATCTAATTCGGTACTAACCTCATCGTTAGTCAAAATACGTACCGCTTCATATTCTTTTAATTGTTGATCAAATGTACTGATTAGAGCGACACCTAATCTCTCGTGTAGCTCTTCTTTAGTCATTTGCACGTTTTCAAAAGAAAACATAGCGCCTTCAATAACCTGTCTTTTGCTTAAATCTCTACCTTCATGTTGTTTTAACTCGGTAATGAACTCATTGAGTGAGTTGTCTTTTTGAGTCTTTTTGACTAGAGTTTCAAGAGTATCCTTAATTCTTCTGTATGTTATAAATTGATCGTTGTTAAAAGTCAGTTTAACACTATCAACCCTATCGGTTGTGCGCCCTTTGAGTCTACCATATAGTGTACCGACAATTAAATCTAAAATGGTGGTTTTGCCAATACCATTTATTCCTGCTAAAACATTGACATCTTCATTCAAATGCCATTCGATATCATATTTATTCCACAGGTTTTTAATTTCGATTTTCTTAATGTATCTAATACTTTCCATTTAGCTTTATATTGAGTGAGTTAATTAATGGCTACGTGTTTTTGTTGCCCACCAATAGTATCAATGTAGGATGGGTAAAGATTGTTGCCCACCATTAATTTAATTAAAAAAAAGAACTCTTGGCCTTTGCCCCCATTTTAAATCAATATTTCACGCGTGAAATGGGCTCCCTACGTGTTTTTGTTGCCCACCTAATTTGTCAACTCTTAGCGCCTCTTGCGTTAAAAAGAATGAGTACAGCGGATCTGGGGATTGAACTTCTTTCTGAGTGGAGTGTTGAAAGTGATGGGGTTGCTTTGATCTGAGCGGCGTTAAAAAGATTTAAAGAAAACGCTAAAGACGCTAAAGACGCTAAAGACGCGAATTTGTCAATTCTTTGCGTCTCTTGCGCCTCTTGCGCCTTTTGCGTTAAAAAGATTTAAAGAAAACGCTAAAGACGCTAAAGACTTTGCTCAACGGCCTGTAAACTCGGAGGCAGAAACACTGCCTCCTTCTGTTGTTTCAATGAGCGACTTTGCTCAACGGCCTGTAAACAATTTAACTTTTAAATACCATTATTGAGTAAGGCTATTCAAACAAGTTATTGAAATATCAGTCTTTTTGTGTTGTTGGCCTATTTCGATAGTTGTTCTTTTTAAAGGGCGAAAAATCGGCTTTTTGAGGCTTTTTTGCGATCTCGGTTTTTGATCTCAGTCAAATACTGATAACAAGCTTTTGTCCATCGTGAAAAAACGGGGGCAGTTTACATCATGTCGTTTCGTATTGCAAACCCTTGTGGCAGAAAATAGCTTCTTAAATCTCTAATAGATTGAAATCTTAATGGTTTTTGTTTGAGATAGATATAGGATAAAATGTTGATTAATCTTTAAAGAAAACGCAAGAGACGCAAAAGACGTTCGGAGAGAAATCTAGCGCCTCTTGCGCCTCTTGCGCCTTTTGCGTTAAAAAGATTTAAAGAAAACGCTAAAGGCGCTAAAGACGTTCAGTAGAAATCAACAATCTGATTCATTCATAAAAGCCTAGATAATAGTATATCTGTTTGTCGCCATTGGAATAGGTGAATTCCAAATCGGGTATGCCATCATCATTGGCATCGTCAATCAGTTGAATATTCAGGCCACCATTTGAGGGTGGCATGCCTTGGGTGATTTGCCCTAATTTGCCGTAATGGGTTATGCCCTCGAATTTGAATGAAAACTCGCCGTTTGCTTTGACTATCACGTCTTCAACGAGATCAGAAGCTTCTAGGGCTTCTAATTCTGCTTGATGTAGCCCAAAGTTGGCAAAGTTCGCTAAGATGGTGCTTTGACGGGCTAAGTTGGAACGTTGAACGGCTTGATAACCGCCTTCGCCAAAGGGCGTTTCGCCTTCTCGCACATATAGGGCGTAGAGTATATACTCGCCGCCTAAACCGGGTATCACTTCAAATTCTAAGAGACGATGGGCGACGTTGAGGGTTTCTAATGAGGCTTTGAACGGTTTTGCTGCGATATCAAAGGGCTTGAGTGGAAGAGGTGTTTTAAATAACACGTTCCCATTGGGAATTTGAATGCCAACCCATAAGTCTACGCGATCAAAACGTGATTTGACTTGGACATCTTCAATCAAATCGACTTTCAGGGTTTCGCCGACTTCGTAAAAGGGTTTCAGGCCTTGAAATTCGACAATAACGCGTTCGCCTACGGAAATCGTGCTGTCTTCTTGGGCCGTTAAGCCATCATCGTCTGTCACGGTTAGGGTGATCGTATAGTCGCCGTTTTCGGCAAAAGTCAGGCTGATGTCTTCTCCACTGGCCTTTTGATTGTCGGAGCTTGTCCAGTCATATTGCACGATTTTGCCATCGATATCACGAGATCGTTTCGCACTGAATTTGACGGTGCGTTGTAAAATGGCTTCTTTGTCATCGACATCTATGATGGCGACGGGATGCAGTTGCGCTTCTTCAGGTACGACGGTGATGGTTTGGCGAGCAATGTTAATGCTTTTCAATCCGGCATCGTCTGTGACAACCAATTCGATCTCATATTGCCCTTCTGTTTTAAAGAACAAACTGGTGATTTTACCTGAGGCTTTTTGAGCATCAGAAGTTGTCCAGCGGTAATCGACGACGGTGCCGTCTGGATCAAATGAGTCGCTGGCATCTAATTGCACTTCCGGTGAGGAGAGTTTGACAACGTTGGGTATGGCAATAAAACGGGCTACGGGTTTTGCTTTCACTAAGACGGTTTTTTGCGTGTTTTTGACGGTTCCGTCTTTGCCAGTAATCGTGAGGGTGATCAAGTATTTACCGGGATCGGTGAAGGTGAAGGTTTCACCTGTTCGGCCGCTGGTGATTTGCCCATCTGTGGTGTTCCATTCATATTGGCTAATGGCGCTTTGAGGCGCGGAATCACTGGCATCTAAGGTGACTGTCAAGGGGGCTTCACCTTCTGTCGGTGTGGCCCTAAAGGCGGCCATCAATCCAGGGGGTGGGGCTTCGACGACAACGGTTTGTTCTGCTGTGGCTTGCTCTCCGTCATTGTCTATGACTGTCAAGGTGAGGGTGTGTGTGCCGGTATCGTTAAAGGTTAGACTGGCTTTTTGCCCTAAGGTTTTTTGTCCCTCTGAACTGGCCCATTGGTAATTGATAATACGGCCGTCGGGATCACTGGATTGACTGGCCTCTAAATCGACTCGAAGGGGTGCTTTGCCCACATTGGGGGTAAGGGTAAACGTGGCAATGGGGGCTTGATTGGCATTTTCCACCAAAATGCTTTGCGTGAATTTCTGGCTTTTTGCCTGATCGGCATTTGTGACTACCAGATTAAGACTATATTGGCCGGCTTCTGTGAAAGTGATTTCTGGCGCAACGCCGGATAAGGTTCTACCATCAGAAATTGTCCACTGGTAAGTCAATCCCGAACTGCCCTCTTGATCTGTAGACGCACTGGCATCTAATTTGACTGTCATCGGGGCTTCTCCAAATAAGGGGGAAGCGGTGAAATGCGCTGTGGGGGCAACATTGCCGGTTTGCGTGACTGAAAAGCTTTGATCAGCCAGCGTTAAATTGCCAGTGCGGCTTGTTGAATTGGAATTAGGGGCGACAGTATAGTTGAAGCTTCCATTCCCATTACCGCTGGCTTTAGCCGTTAACCAACTGTCATCAGTCGTGACTTGCCATTCGCAACCCGTGGGCGCGATCACTTTGACAGTGCTGGTATCAGCATTCGCACCGTGCATTTGGGTGTTAGGTTCAAGACGGTAGGTGCAGTTTTGATTAAGATTAAAAATGGCGGTGACGGTTTGAACCTGATTCAGGGTGACTTGACAGGCCAATGTGCCACTGCAAGCGCCACTCCAGCCAACAAAGGTGGCTTCATTGTTGGCTATGGCGGTTAACGTGACTGGCGTATCGGCTGCGTAGTTTTCGGTACAATCGCTACCACAATCAATTCCGATTCCGGTGATGGTGCCGTTTCCGGTACCTTGTTTATTCACGGTGAGCAGATAATCAGGTGGGGCAATCAGTTCAAAAGTGACGATCACGTTTTTGGCTTCTGTCATGACAACGCGGCAAGATTGCGCCGTGCCTTTGCACGCGCCGCCCCAGCTGACGAATTTAGAATCTGCTTCGGGCGTAGCGGTTATCAGCATATCGGTATTTTTAGGATAGGGCTGTGTGCAATCGGTGCGGCAGTTCAAACCTTGCCCAAAAACCTTACCATTGCCGGTGCCTTGATGATTGATAGTCAGTACAAATTCACCCACAAGAACGGATTGAACTTCAAATGTGGCCGTCACGGTTTCCGCTTGCGTCATGGTGACGCTACAAATGCCGGTACCACTGCATCCTGCGCCTTGCCAACCGCTAAAACTAAAACCCGTATCGGGGAGGGCGGTTAAACTGACAACGCTGTTTTCAAGATAGGATTCGCTGCAATCCGTACCACAATTGATGCCGAGGCCGCTGATGGTACCTTTACCGGTTTTGTTGATGGTGAGGGGGTATTGTTTTGTCACGATGACACCATTAGCCTGAAAAGTCGCGCTTACCTGTTGGGCCTGATTCATTGTGAGGGTGCAAGCACCTGTACCCGAACAAGCGCCGCTCCAACCGATAAAACTTGAATCAGCTGCGGGGCTGGCGGTTAACGTGATCTCGGTGTTTTCAACATATTGCTCAGTGCAATCGCTACCACAATCAATTCCTTGTCCAGTGACAGTGCCCTTACCCGTTTTGCTGACGCTGAGCGCATACTGATTTTTTGGGATGATTTCAAAACCGGCCGTGACAGTGCGATCAGTTGTCAGGGTAACGGTACACGCATTGGTACCACTACAACCTGCCCCATTCCAACCTGTAAAAATAGAACCCGGGTTGGCTGTTGCCGTTAAGATCATAACGTTATTTTCAGGCACTTCCTCAGAGCAATCGCTACCACAGTTGATACCTTGCCCAGCAATCGTACCACTACCTGTGCCCGTTTGTTGAACAGTGAGTTGATATTGATTAACGGATAAGAGATCAAAAGTCGCGGTGACATTTTGGGGTTTTGTCATGCTGATTTGGCAAGCGGCAATGCCGGAACAGTCGCCGCCCCAACCTCCAAAAGTGGAATTAGCGGCCGGTTTAGCGGTTAACGTGATCGCGGTTTTATCAGCAAGCGTTTTCGTGCAATCCGTACCACAATCAATCCCAGTACCCGTGACGCTACCATTACCCGTACCCGTTTTACTGATAGTCAGGGGATATTCATTTGGAGGTAAGACGTTAAACGTGGCCGTCACCTTTTGCGCTTGCGTCATCGTGATTTGGCAAGTACCCGTACCTGAACACGCGCCGTTCCAACCCACAAAGCTAGAATCGGCGGCCGGTTTTGCCGTCAGTGTGACGGCCGTCTTTTCAACATAGTTCTCAGTGCAATCGGCACCACAATCAATCCCAGTACCCGTGACGCTACCAGTGCCCGTGCCAAGTTTATTGACAGTCAGGGGATATTCATTTGGAGGTAAGAGGTTAAACGTGGCCGTCAGCTTTTGCGCTTGCGTCATGCTAACTTGACAACTACCCGTACCTGAACACGCGCCGCTCCAACCCACAAAGCTAGAATCGGCGGCCGGTTTTGCCGTCAGTGTGACGGCCGTCTTTTCAACATAGTTCTCAGTGCAATCGGCACCACAATCAATACCCGTGCCCGCGACGCTACCATTACCCGTACCCGTTTTGCTGATATTAAGCGCATACTGAGGGGCCGGCGAATAATCAAAGGTAGCCGTGACACTTTGATCGGCACTCATGTTCACTGTACAACTCGCAGTGTTGCCTTGACAAGCCCCGCTCCAATTGGCAAACACATAGTCTTTATCAGGTGTCGCCGTTAAAGTAATCGACGTATTGGGCGTATACTGCTCATCACAATCACTACCACAGTTAATACCACTTGGTACACTGATGATCGTGCCATTACCTTGCAATTGGACTCTCAAAGTATTGGGCGGTACTGATTTAAAAATAGCCGTGATGTCTTGGGCCTGATTCATTGTCACTTGGCAACTCGGAGACGCGATACTGCTACAGGCCCCGCTCCAATTGCTAAAAGTCTCACCCGTATCGGGTTTAGCGGTTAAAGTGACAACCTGATTAATATCATAGTCTTCCGTGCAGTCATTACCACACTCAATGCCATCTCCAGTCACATTACCATTGCCATCAGTGTTAACTAACAAGGTAAACTGTTTTAGGTTGAACTTGGCCGTCACAGTTTGCGCTTGAGTCATGGTGACATAACACGGTGAGGTACTACCAGAGCAAGCTCCACTCCAACCCGCAAAGGTTGAAAGGGTATCGGGGTTTGCGTTTAAAGTGACTTTCGTGTCGGCCTGAAATTCTTCAGTGCAATCACTACCACAATCAAGGCCTTGCCCAGTGATACTGCCTTTGCCCGTACCGGTTTTGGTAGCCGTGAGCAGATAAGTGGGTGTTTTAGACACCTGTTGACTTGGATCGAAGAAACCAAAATTGACGGTTAGAGTTTCGGTACTGCTGGTTATGTTAGTGTCATACATAACAAAACCTTCCCCTCTCACCGGCGTAGTTTGTTCCCATCCAGAAGGGATAGCGCTCCAAATGGTAAAAGGGCCCGTATTATGAGAGATAGAGATGTATTGGCCATTAGCATCACTGCTTGTGCTAAAAAAGCCCCCTTGACCGGCATCAGCGAGCGTCTCATCCCTGATAAAAATAGTGGTATTAGCTCGCGGCGGTTCGCCCGCATCCAAGACACCATTATTATTATTGTCCATGAAAGTGGTGCCTTGAATCGTCGCAGCGGCGCTGATCAGCGGCAATAGTGTGATTGCTGATAACACTGATCCTTGGGCCAGTGTTCGTCGCCATCGTTTTCGGGCCTGTTTAAAATGAGCGGATTGATTTATAACCTCATCAGTGATGAGTGATAAATTATTCATAGCGTTATTCCTCGCGAATTTGACGGATTATCGAAACTTATGGGTTGAGTATAGACTGTTTTTTAGGGTTTGTCTTCGTGAGATAACAGGGCCGTTTATACATTTGGTGTACTTATGATATACATTTCCCGTACATCTAGCGACAACACCATTGTATTAAGTATCAGGGGGGCTTTGATAAAGCGCGTTACCCAATCTACAACTGTACATTTCGCGTACATTAACTCCAGCCGCTGCAAAATAAGTACTGAAGCACAAATAAATAGGTATTTTGGGCAACCACAAGGGATTGCCCCTACGGGTGCGGTTGTAGGGGCAATCCCTTGTGGTTGCCCCGGTTGTTTCTATTAAAATACCTGAAAATTTATGGTTCAGTACTTAACAGGCACTCCAGCCACTGCAAAATAAATTTTGCACTCCAGCCGCTGCAAAATAAATTTGGAACGAAAAGGGCTGCAAAATAAATTTGGAACGACAAGGGCTTCGATACAAAATAAATTTTTAACGAAAATCGGGCAGAAACAACAATAAATTAATCAATAATGGATACATTGCGTTTACAAAAAATGACGGTACAAGGTTTTAAATCACTTGATCATTTTCAAGTTGAGTTTCAACCTCATCTTACCGTATTCATCGGTGGCAACGGAACCGGAAAATCAACCGTTTTGCAATTTTTAGCGTTTATTCATGCCTTCATTTTAGGTGAACCTCGGCGCTTTTTTGAAGAGAGAATCTGGCATCCTGATAGCATTCAGTCTTTTTTGAATCACAGTCATCAGATTGAAGCACAACTCACTTTTGAAAACTCTGAAGGCACTCAAATTCAATGGGCTTTTGTTTGGCGTGTTCAAGACAATCTCAATCAAAGTGAAAGTCTTCAGTATCTGAATCAAAACACGCATCAAACCCTTTTCAAGTTTACCCGATCCGCTGAGCAGGGTAATCGACAACTTCAAATTGATCATGAAACGGTAGCAGGTTTAGGTTTGCGCTTATCCGGTTCCCTTTTTTCAATCTTGGATACCCAATCTGTTGCTCATCCCAAAAGTCATGAGATTATTGAAAGTGTTCGGGCATGGGGGCAAGGGATTTTTTCGCTTGAATTGATGAATCCCGTCAAAATGCGTCGCGGCGCAATGGGCTACAGTTCACACCTTGGACATCAAGGAGAATGGCTAGGCGGTTTTTTAGCCTCACTGTCAACGGAACAAAAAACACGTATTATCAAAAGGTTAAATCAATTTTATCCCACCCTCAAAGCCCTTTACACCCCTGAAAAAAAAGCCGGTTGGATCGACTTACAACTGGCAGAACATTTTCCAAACAGTGAACCGATTCATGCCGAACATATCAGTGACGGATACTTGCGTCTCATCGCATTAGCCGCCCTACCCGAATTAGACACAATCAGTCTGATATTGATAGATGAAATTGAAGATGGGATAGAGCCACACATATTACCTGAATTGATAGACACGATTCGTCAAGAACAGAAAACGCAATTCATCATGACAACGCATTCCCCCATTTTAGTGAATCATTTTGAGCCCCCAGAAATCCGTTTCATGTCTCGCACCAAAACAGGCACAGCGATATCAGTGGGATTCCATGAACTGAAAGCAATAGAAGAAGATTTAGCTTATCAAGGTGCAGGAGAGATTTGGTTACATACCTCAAATCGCACAATAGAACAGTGGGTTAAGGAGGCGATTTCACGTCGTGAATAAGAGGCCGTTGATTTGATACGCTCTGGGGAAAACGATCCCAAAGCAAACCATCCTCATCAATATTTTAAATGATTGTCCTGATCTGCGCTGATTTTAAAATCAGCGTGAATCAGTTCAATCATGAGAATCAGCGTTCTATCAAAATCAAATAAGAGATAGCACGCAGATTTAACTGATTGTCCTGATCTGCGCTGATTTTAAAATCAGCGTGAATCAGTTCAATCATGAGAATCAGCGTTCTATCAAGTTGAGTACAGCGGATCAGGGGATTTAACGGATTGATGAGGGGGGAGTGTTGGAAGTCATGGAGTTGCTCTGATACTGAGCGGCGTTAAACAGAATGAGTACAGCGGATCAGGGGATTTAACGGATTGATGAGTGGAGTGTTGAAAGTGGCTTGATATTTATACTCATTTGGCAATGTTTTATCAAAATTCGTTTGGTTTAAGAGGTATTTTTCATAAGATTTATTCTCAATATGATTATCTAATACTCTATAACTCCAGCCAAACTTAACCACACTTTTTAAATAAAACTCTCTTTCAAGATTATCTTTGCACTTTTGAAAAATGGCTACATTATGAGACCATCCAATTTGTGCAGACAGTGTCTGCAGTTTTGAATTATCTTATGGCTTTTGATGGTACAAGACTGTCTGCATGGCAAGATGGGGAAGTGGTTGTTGAATTGCCGATTACTTCGGATTTAGCGCGTGGCGAGTATCCGTTGTATTTATTAAGAGTCAAAGCAGGAATCGAACCGTTAGCGCATCCTGAATTTTGGGAATTGAATGTGGGGGCGATGAGGATAGAATAGGTTGTCTGTGCAAACTTGAGTTTGCGACTTTATGGGGGCGCATTTCTAAAAGTCATATTGAGAAATCTTGAAGGCGCGAGTTTGAAAGCCAATTTGCTAGGGCTTGGCATGCCTGTTATTTTGTTTTCAGTTTGGAGTACCTGTTATTTTGCTTTCAGCTTTTCATTCCTGTTATTTTGCTTTCAGCTTATCGTTCCTGTTATTTTGCAAAGGCCAAAATTGATAATGACTTTTTTTTGGAATGCGCCCTTTACGTTCCAACTTGAGTTTGCTTGAGAGATTGTTCCTACAATAACTCATTGATTGTATGGACAATTCACCTTGAGGCCTGATGTCATTGATTCATGATAATCAATTCCATTGAACAACCCTTGCTCGCTATAAAAAACCCTGTTCAGCAGAAGTATTTGTATACGCTTGTCGATAAATAGACTTTAAAATAGCTGTCAGGTGAAAGCTGTTATCATCTTGTTCTGAATAGAATTTTGCTATATTTAATGATAATCGTTCTATTTCTTTCTCAGATAAATGCTCTTTAGTTTTCGACTCTATAGTATGAATATTTTCCCAATAAGGTTTAACTTTTCTTATCAAGAACAGAGTCTTTATTAATTTATCATCCAAATGGCCATTAAATTTTTCTCTAAAAGCGTTTTTTAACTCATTGATATTGGAATAATTTAATCCTAAAAAACCAATTCTATTACAAGCAACATTAAAATTCTGTTCTAAATCTTTATCGTCAGTAATCTCTTCGATTAGTTCTGAATAGATTTTGTTTAAATATAGCTTTTCATTCCTATACAAATGATAGTCTTTATCAAAAATAGCTTCTACGCATTTCAGTAAAAAATAGGCCTCTTTATGAATTAACCCGGTGGTAAATATTGTATGACTATCTATTTTGTTAGAATTTATTTCTAGCTCGTTGTATAAATCATTAAAAATTTCTTCTGTATTTTCAAATCTATAATTATCTATTTTTGCGGTTTGAATATCTAAATCTATGATTGCAAATAGTTTCTTGATATCAAGATAGCTATCATTTCGATTTTCGGCATGTAATTCTTTAAGCTTGACATAAGCTTTAATTACATTAGCTCTATCACCACAATTTAAAAAGACTGGGGTGGGTACGGGATAGTGTTTCATACTTGTTGGTAAACAGGCTTTATAAAAATTGGCATCTGGAAACTTTTCAAGACTTCTATATTTAGAAGGATTTTTCTTAAAATTTTTCACTTCGCTAATGTCACCTTCACACAAAATGACAGCCTTATTTTTTATCGATCTGACCCCCATGATATTTTTAACATGATTGTCCAATTCATCTGCTGTTAAACTCTTATGGATTCCTTGATTAATTTCGGTTCAAGTTCTATCACATGAGAAGGCGTTAATGCTTCACATAACCCATAAGAATGAGTCGCTAAAATAAACTGATTATTTTTTGACCATTCCTGTAATTCATGCACTATTTCGTACTGCCAATCCGGATGCAAAGCGATCTCTATTTCATCCATTAAAACCAGAGCATCATCTATTGCATGATATTTTAGCCAAATGTATATGCTAAGTTTCTTTAATTCACCATGACTTAAATCTTCTGGAAGTAATTCTGCATTTCCCATTTTAAAAATAACTTTGGACAATTTTTTGTCGACAGTTATCGTTTTCTCATATAAAAAACTATTCAATTCATTTTTCAACTTTTTAAGATGCTTACCATCATAATCTTCAAACTCTAAGGCATTTTCAAAATCTTTATCTCTCGCCTTTTCAAAAGCTTTAATTATAAGTCCAGATGACGCAAAATCATAAGTAAAAAAGTTTTCTAAATCAGTTTTGGCTTCAGAAATGCATTCACTATAATCACTTTCTATTGAAAAAATGTGTTGTTTTTGTTCGTCTGATAAAAACAAAAATACCTGAGTACTTGGAGCGGCTAAATAAACTCTATTAGAGATTTGAGTCAAAATATCAATATCAGCAGTCGTTTTGCATAACAATACTCTATCATTATCAAAATGAGTAATGTATAACATTCCATTTCGTTTGAGTGATTCAAGCAGTTGTGATTTTTTATGCTTTTCCGTCTCAAGTAAAGAATCTAAGCTACTATTATTATTGATTTTTTCCTCATAAGAATTTAATAAATCACGAACGACTGATTTGTAATCGTCTAGTGTTGCATTTTGAACCCTTGTCATCATAGATAATTCGCGATGATGCTGTCGTCTTATTTGAGTTTCAAGTAGTGGCGTTACTCTCTTTGAGGAACTCATGTCTTTTTCCAGTTCTAACAAAGACGAGTATTCTGCTTGCCATTTTTTATGTTCTTCTAATTTCTCTTCAATTTCATCTACATCTAAAAAAACATTAAAATCCTGCCCATCATAGTGATTAGCAGACACAATAAATTCCAAGCAAAAATCTTCATCATTATGATTAATATCAAATTGAGCTAATGTCGTTATTTCAGCATCTGCTGGAAAGTTAGCCAGTAAGTTTACCAAATATTGATGTCTTTCCTTATAAAAAGAACAATGCAATAAGGTAAAAACCAATTGCAATAACGTACTTTTTCCACCACCATTTAAACTGCCTAAAGGAAAAAGAGTCGGTGTAAATTTTTGTTTAAACTCAAAATATACATTTTCTAAAACTCTAAACTTTTCTATTTGAATTCTTTTTAAAAACATATCAATTTTCCTTATAAGTCCAAATTAAAAGAGTCACAATACCTGATTTAAAGGGTGGGCAAGAAAAGTGTTTCTATTCGGAGCATACCGCGACGATTCTTTATAGAGAGTGACAGCTTCTACTAATTTATCATTAGGGAGCAAGCGTATATTTTGTTAATATTTTTTTTAAGGAGGTTACGTTGGTTTTCAGCGCAAAATTAGACATTCTACTTGAAACGATGGCGCATTTGCCCGACAGCCTGTCAACGCCTATTCAGTACAGCTAATTACTGGGATAAGCTAATTAAAGGCAAGTCAGTCAATCAATAACAATTCGTTTATCCCAGTAATTCTTTGCGCCTCTTGCGCCTCTTGCGCCTTTTGCGTTAAAAAGAATGAGTACAGCGGATCAGGGGAATGAACGGATTGGTGAGGGGGCAGATTGAAAGTGATGGGGTTGCTTTGAACTGAGCGGCGTTAAAAAGATTTAAAGAAAACGCTAAAGACGCTAAAGACGCAAAAGACGCTAATTTGTCAATTCTTTGCGTCTCTTGCGCCTTTTGCGTTAAAAAAAAGTACCCAATAAGTGGAAACCGCCCTCTCATCAATCTGTTCAATCCCCTGATCCGTTGTACTAGAGCGAATTTGCCCGACAGCCTGTCAACACTAGTTGGATTTGCAACTCCATTGAATGTTTCAATTGGCGAATTTGCCCGACAGCCTGTCAACGATTTGGGCAGGTTGTTTGTTTTTATTTTTAGTGTTTCAATTGGCGAATTTGCCCGACAGCCTGTCAACGGATTTCTCCAAAATTCTAGAGACGAAATATTATGGTTTCAATTGGCGAATTTGCCCGACAGCCTGTCAACAATTTTGGAAGTAGTAAGAGCAACTATAACAGTTTCAATTGGCGAATTTGCCCGACAGCCTGTCAACATAAACTTGATGTTAATGTTCACCCTATGTTTCAATTGGCGAATTTGCCCGACAGCCTGTCAACCCCAATGGGATTAACAAGGTACGCAATGGTTTCAATTGGCGAATTTGCCCGACAGCCTGTCAACAAGAAACGGCAACGAAAGTTGTGATTATTGATGGTTTCAATTGGCGAATTTGCCCGACAGCCTGTCAACGGTTACTTTTGATGAGTTGGGGCGATTGAAGGTTTCAATTGGCGAATTTGCCCGACAGCCTGTCAACGAATCTGACCTTTTTTAAGAGGGTAGATCCGGGTTTCAATTGGCGAATTTGCCCGACAGCCTGTCAACAGAGTTGACAAGGATGGGAAACCCCTTGTCAGTTTCAATTGGCGAATTTGCCCGACAGCCTGTCAACACCTTGAAAAAGGAGAGGAGCGGTTCTGGTATGTTTCAATTGGCGAATTTGCCCGACAGCCTGTCAACATTGTTTTCAGCTTTCTCGGTGGTGCTTTCCGTTTCAATTGGCGAATTTGCCCGACAGCCTGTCAACATCAAACAATTGCCATTGTGGCAACGTCTCGTTTCAATTGGCGAATTTGCCCGACAGCCTGTCAACTACGAGACAGTACCCAATACCCCAGCGTTGGGGTAGTTTCAATTGGCGAATTTGCCCGACAGCCTGTCAACATGGGTGTCTGGGGGGAAAAGGTACGCCGCCGTTTCAATTGGCGAATTTGCCCGACAGCCTGTCAACATTATATTCTGTGTTTGTGGGGCGACTTCTGGTTTCAATTGGCGAATTTGCCCGACAGCCTGTCAACCACAAATCAAAATCACAGGCAGTAACTGTGATGTTTCAATTGGCGAATTTGCCCGACAGCCTGTCAACCCTAGACGAAAAATTTCTCCTTTAATTTCAATAACTTACAACTATAAAAGGGTGTGATTTTTGCATCAAAATTCTCGCCTCTTTTGGCATAGTTATTGCGTTTATCATTTACTTAAAAATCAATGAGTTATAAGCTCCATTTTTTGAAGAAAACCCCGTTTTTGGCCTACCCCCAAAAACCTCGTCACGTTGCTGATTTTAAAGGTTTTTGTAAAAACGATACCTTGTAAAAACGCGATATCATTTTTGAATAATCAGCATAGACGCGAAGCATCGCGTCTCTACCCCTCATTAATCGCATTTTTTAAATTTTATATCAATAAAATCAACAACAAACAGAATCATCACTTTAACTTTTAAATACCATTATTGAGTAAGGCTATTCAAACAAGTTATTGAAATATCAGTCTTTTTGTGTTGTTGGCCTATTTCGATAGCTGCTCTTTTTAAGGGGCGAAAAATCGGCTTTTTTAGGCCTTTTTGCGATCTCGGTTTTTGACGGTGTGAAAAATACTGATAACGGGTCACGGCATATGTGAAAGCAATGCAAGCAGAATACATCATATCATTTTATATTGCAACCCATTTTATTCTAAATACTCAAAAACAGCCCTTTACCCCCCAAAATAGTGAAATCTTGAGGGTTTTTGTTTTCAAAAGGGCATGAGCAAGGGGGGCAACCACAAGGGGGGCAACCACAAGGGGTTGCCCCTACAAGAACAACGACAAGGGATCGTCTAATGTTCGTATAATATATTATAGCGATATTGTCGCAAAGTACCCAACATCAACGCCAGACTATCACGTATGGGTTTTCGTAAATAGGGCTCGGCATCATCGTACCAGGTTGTAAAAAAGAGATTACGGCCCTGTTTATCCAAGCGACACCCATTGTCTTTGGTTTGATAAAAATGCTTAGGGGTCAACAGGCCATCTTGCACTTTTTGCCATAACCAATGATCAACCCAAGGGCGCACGGGTTCTAAAACATCCAATGCCAGTGAAGGCCGGTTGCGGCTTGGAATATGTAGGAAACCTAGGGCCAAATCCAAACCATAACGGCTGGCCAAATGTCCAACGCTATTGCCCGCTAAAGTATAG
>QNEL01000098.1 GCA_003645185.1 Candidatus Parabeggiatoa sp. nov. 3 | reverse complement strand
TAAGTACTGAAGCACAAATAAACAGGTATTTTACAACCAAGGGCAACCACAAGGGATTGCCCCTACATGACATTATTGTGTAGGGGCAATCCCTTGTGGTTGCCCCCTTTCTGTTTTTTTAAAGACCTGAAAATTTATGGTTCAGTACTTAGAACACTGATTTGACTGATTCAACTTACTTATTTATATCCAGTGTTCATCAGAATTAATCAGTGTAAATCATGACAATCAGTTAAATCAGCGTTCTATCTTCTATAAAATTAATCATTGGACATGATTTTGATAATGTGTTTAGCCAATCTTTCGTTGATTTCACGGTGTCTTGGCACTGACTGACAGATACCTGTGAATGGATTTTGATATCAATCATGATTAGCGCACCATGCCTCAAAAAAACGCAACCCTTATATTCAAGTTTTTTAATCAAATCTTTACGTTTCACTAGATAACCATTTCTTCTAGTGTTTTGACTTGAGAAATTAATCCATTCTTGATCTCGAAGAGTATATCTTTTAAATTATCCCTTAATTCTTCTAATGTTTCTCCTTGAGTCCAATAATCAGGATAATTTTGTAGATAGCCTAACCACATCCCATCATTTTCTTGCCAATAGACAATCGTCACGGTTTTCATTATTCAATTACCGGCTTACTTTTTTAATCAAATCAAATAGATGGGCAAACGCTTTGGTTATACCCATCTACCTATAGGCAATTAACCCTGTCGCCAACCCTGAAACAGTTTTATCCCTGTCGGGCGGTTTTTTGTTGCCCACCATTCCCCTGATAATTTGTTGCCAACCGCTGAAACAGTTCCATTCATTTTAGCACCTTTTCAGGCGCATAGGCCTTTTTCCAGTAAACGTTGTCCAAGGTATGACAAAATAATCCGCTTTAAATTTCTTAAAGGTGCCGATTCGTATCGAAGCGTTTCGGTTTTGGATAACGGCCCCTGATTTTACGCGCCTTAGCATAATCCAACATTTTTTTAGCGATCAAAGGAAACAGGCCGAGTAATGCAAAGGAAAATAACAAAGTAGGTGACAAAATGCCACTGAATGATTCCAACTTACCGATTTCCTTACCCGCATTGATATAAACCAGCGTACCGGCCAACATACCCACTTGACTCACCCAATAAAATTCCCATGTTTTAATAGAGGTTAATGCCATCGCTAAATTAATAGCGAAAAAAGGAAAAGCGGGCACCAAGCGTAAAGCAAAAAGATAGAAAGCCCCCTCTTTTTCAATACCGCGATTAATCGGGCCTAATTGTTGTTTAAAGCGATTTTGAACCGTCTCTTTAAACAAATATCGGGCCAATAAAAATGCAAAAGTGGCACCGATAGTGCTGGCAAATGAGACAATAATAATGCCCACTAACAAACCAAAGATAGCCCCAGCGCCTAAAGTGAGTAGAGTTGCCCCCGGCAACGATAACCCAGTAACGAGTACATAAATCGCAAAATAAATCGCAATTGTTTGCCAAACATGCGCCTCGTAAAACTGAACAATCACCTCTCGCTGCGCTTGAAAATAATCAAGGCTAAGGTATGATTGTAAATCATAATAAAAAAAGAGGACAACTAAACAGGCTATAATAACCAACAAAATCAGTTTACTGGTTTTCATCAATAAGAGCCGCCCATTTTGAATTGTTAAAAGTGATAAAATGAAACTCTTAAACAGATACTCTGTGGTACTCTGTGGTACTCTGTGATCTCTATTCGAGGTTCAAGTTTTTGCGCGCAAAAACTTGAACCTCGAATGTTGAAAATATTTTTGACAATTTCAAAAAATAAGAGTAGAAATATTATTCTTAGCCAAGCTCGCTTAACTTAAATTGAATCGATATCCCCCCAAAAAGGAAAAACAGCAACATGAGCAACGACAAAGATGCCCAAAAGAAGTTAATTCCCGCCTATCAAAAAATGATGACGCGGGTTGAAAAAAAACAGAAAGGTTCGACTACCAAAACATTGCCTCAGCATATTGAGGCTGCTGTTGAAAAAGCCGTTGAACTTGAAGAACTCACCCGCGAAGAGGCCGAACGCCTTGGAGACTATTTACGGCGCGATTTGCACGATGCCGCTGAATTTATCATCACCACCGAACAAGCCTTAGCGGATTGGATACGTTTTGATTTAGAAATCATTGAAGAACGTTTGCTAGAAATGTTTAGCTTAATGGTTGATCAAACTCGCCAAGAGTTGGATAATCTAGCCGAATCTGCCCGTCAAGCGACAGAATGGCATAGCGGCGAAATGACAGCACTGGGCACCTTGTATTGCGAACAGTGTAATAAAGCCATACATTTCCATCAACCAGATTACATTCCCGTTTGCCCTAATTGCGGCGCAACCCGATTTAAGCGGCCTGTCGAAACAGAATAATTTATAGCATTTTTCGTTTGAATTAATTAAATACAAAAAAGGGCAACCACAAAGATGTCTCGTAGGGTGGGTTAGCGATGCGACATTGAACTCAATATAAAACCAAGATTTCACCACCAGCTTGCCCACCATCCTAGTACTTTTGTGTCAAGCTGTTGGAACTTGGTATTGAAACTTCCGCTATCTTGCCCTAGTGAGTAGATAGATCATGAAGCCCGTCTTTCAGACGGCGGTTTTAACCTGAGGCTTGGAAAATAATAGATCAGGAACGGAAAAAATTTAATTTTTCCCAATCACGAATAGAAATGGAGGGTTCTTTAGCATTGATTATCAAGACATTTTAGTGATAAAGTTGCCCACGATCCCACCCGACATCAAATTTTTTGACGGGGATTGAGGATATTATTTTTTTGCCGTTCCTAATCAGGAAATAAGCACGATGAAAGAATATACTCTGAAAGAATATATTGCTCACCTTCTCGTCGGTACGCCTCTTCAGCAACCGGCACAATCTCTAAGAGAGGTGATGAATGTCAGGAAACGTTGGAAACATCCTGAACTCCAAGAAATCTATATGGAGTCTTCACGAATTAACAAGATGATGGAACGCATGATTCAAGATTCCATGAATTGCATTGATGTGGGATGTCATATTGGCTCTATGCTAAATATAATGTTACAGCTTTCACCTCACGGTAATCATATTGCCATTGAACCGATTCCCTATAAGGCAGAATGGCTTAGACGCAAGTTTCCGGGTGTTTTTGTTCAGCAGATAGCACTCAGCGACACACCACATGAGGCCACCTTCCATTACTACCCTCTTAAGTCGGGTTTCAGTGGACTCCGTCGTAGACCACAAATGACTGATGACAATTCGTTTCAGGTGCGGTGTGAACGACTGGATGATGTTGTACCATCAGATAGACACATTGACTTTATAAAAGTTGATGTAGAAGGCGGTGAGTTAGATGTTTTTCGTGGTGCTAATAATCTATTACAACGTTGTCAGCCTCATATATTATTTGAGTGTACTCATAGTGGATTAACCTCTTTTGGTTTCACGCCGAATGAAATATTCAATTTTTTGACCCAGCAACACGCCTATTCAGTGTTCCTCATCAAAGATTGGCTTGACAGCAAAGAGCCTTTGAATTTTGAGAAGTTTTCTCATACCATGCAGTATCCATTTCAAGCTTTTAATTTTATTGCAACCAAGTAAGATGTAAACCTGACAGGTTTTTGAAACCTGTCAGGTTTTTTCTCTATTTTTGTTTGATGACTAACAAGGTAATATCATCAGCCACCTTTTGCGTACCAATGTGTTCTCGGACATCGGCTATCACGGCTTGTTGTATTTCTTTGGCAGATTTCTGCCAGTTTTGACTCACTATATCGCATAAGCATTCCATGCCATATTCAACCTCGTCGGTATTTTGGGCTTCTGTTATTCCGTCGGTGTACAAAACAATCCCGTCCCCTTGTTCTAATTGTATTTCCCGTTGTGACACAAAAGGGGTAATATCGGATTTTAACCCCACCATGAAACCTAAATCAAATGTATCAATTCTGTCTACTTGGCCATTTTGATGGACTAATAAGACATCTTCATGTTGGCCGGTTAAACGCAATTTACCCTCTTCATAATCCAATAAAGACAAGGTCATATTTTTATCGGTATGAAGCCGTTGTATATTGTTATAAACCGCACGATTGAGAACGGTTAAGAAGGTTTTGGGATCACTGACATCATTCGTCAATAGGGTTTGTACGGCCATTTGTACCATCAGCATCAAAACACCACTTTCAAGCCCATGGCCGGTCACATCACCAATACCGATTTTCACATGCCCGTCATGTTCAAGAATATCGTAGTAATCGCCCCCGACTTCATCGGCTGGTTCCATAAAACCGGCAATATCTAGCGCCTTAATGTGCTGGAGTTCAGTGTCGTCGGGCAGTACCATTTTTTGCAGTTGACGCGCTACGTCTAATTCGGCACTCATACGCATATTTTCGGCTTCTAGGCGTTTATTCAGAGCCGTAATTTTTTGATTAGCGTCGGCCAGTTGTGTAGTGCGATCGGCCACTTTTTCTTCTAAGTGATTGGCATAAGTGGCGTTTTCCAGCGAAATCGCAATTTGACTTGAGAGCAATTTTAAAACCGTCAACCGATCTGATGTAAACGCATCAGACATTAAATTATTTTCGAGGTACAATACGCCAGTCAGTTTGCCATGATACAAAATAGGTTGCCCTAATACGGATTTAGGTTGTTTTTCAATGAGATACGGATCATTCGTCAAGCTGTCATCACGAGTGGCATCGTTGAGTACCAGCGGGGTTCGATTCCTCAATACGGTATTGATAACCGCACGAGGCACTAATAATTCATCACCGGCTTTCTCTAAAGGTAAGTTGTTGTGTAAGTCAACTTGAACTGATTCCTCGTTAGCCGAAGCGATGGCTTCAAGCCAAAATTGCTCCTGTTTTTCTAAGATTAAAACCCCCCGCTGCGCCCCAACATTTTCAATCACAATCTGCATCAGATTACGAATAAATTGCTCAAGCACCCTTTCATCCGAAATCGCTTGTGACGCTTTCATCACGCTGGCAAAATCCAGAACATCAGAAGCCATGAGTCCAGTAACAGTAACGGTACTCTTGGGGGTATAGGTACTGGTTGTCTTGTGACTCGGAAAGCGGGTTGATTCGCTGCGAGTGAGGAGAGGGGCAAGCAATTGGGAATAACGTCTTTCCAAATCCGCGACTTTGGCTTTCGCACCCCAGCGAGCATAGCCATAATAGGCCTCTGTCATATAGACTTGAGCAATTTTTTCTTTGCCCCAACCAAGGTAGAATCGGGCTGCCACTTCATTAGCAAGGGCTTCTTCCTGAATGTACTCATTTTCTTTCGCCCCAGCAATGGCACGGTCATAGTAATCCATTGCCTCAAGATGTTCACCAAGAACGCGGTGTCGCTCTGCCTCCACCAGATCAAATTTATGTTGGTAATTCATCGGTGCATGTGTTGCCCAGTTCTGCATCTTCTCTTGGTTAGCTTGCACTTTATCAAGATGAGACTGTTGTTCTTCCTTTGTGCAATCAGGATACACTGCTAATCGCGCCAAAGACTCGCAAAGATAAATTATTGGAGTCGCTCCAAAACCGGCAAACGTTGCCACATAAGAATTTGCAGTAGTGACATACTCAATGGTCTGAAGGTATTCTTGAAATAAATAAGAAAGGAGAACTTTGTGGAAATAGAAATAATACAGAGCAAATAGGTCATTATTTTTTTGAAGAAGAGGCAACATTTTTTCTTCATTGTAGACTGTACCAATGAGACAGCTTGGATTTTCAGTTTTTTCCAACAAATTCAAGATGCCCTGTTGAAATATTTCATTATAAATAATTGGGATTTCTTGCTTGAGTTGACGGAATGCTTCATTATAGCTCGCTATTTCACCTTCTAGTGTCGTGAGTTCTATACCACTATAATAGGAATGGGCACAATAGAGATGACCACAATAGCCTCCAGCTTCAAAATCGCCAACTTCTAACCCACTTTGATAGCCTTCCTGCAAAGGTTTCAGGGTTTTCCTTAAATGAATTTTCCAATGAGTCAAACAGGCTTCAACAACATCATAGACTTTTGCCTTGAACTCATTGGCATTTAACTTATTTAAGAGATTTAAAGCCAATTGTGCAAATTGATAGCCCGTTTCAATATCACCCACAATCATCCCATAAATTGCATAACCATAGGCAGAATCAGGGGTGTTACCATAGTTGATTGATAACTGAACCTGTTTACACACTAGAAGAGGCAAAGATTCAGGCGCAACTTCATAGGCAGCCGCTGAAATAACCGAGATGATTCGCATAGCCGCTTGCATGTCTTTGGCAGCCATCATCGGCAAGTCACACAGTGAGTCAATCGGCTTACCCTCCCAAGCAGACTGGGTTTCTTGTAAGTAAAGCTCAATGTCTTTTTCGCTAGGCTGATCTGGAAATGCGATTCCTAATCGCTTTAGAACAGGTAATGCCATTTCGATGGCTTTGAGTTGCTGATTCTGCGCTAACTGTACTTGAATCTGGATTTCATAACTTTTCACCTTATCCAACAAAGTTCGCGCATTTTCCAAGATGATTTCATGCGTGTGCGCTTGTCGCGCAAAATCACCACTGAGATAGGCGGCTTCTGTAGCCAAATTATAGAGAGTCAAGGTTAAGTCATATTGAGTTTGCCAGCTATCAGCAGACAACAGTTCCAATCCCACGGTTAAGTAGCGACTGGCCGCAGCATAAGCCGTAGACGCCTTTGCTTTACGTCCCGCTTTTAAATTCAGTTGTACCAGCTCATCCCGCTCACTTTGATCCGTGATTAATGAGATACCCAGATTCAATTGATTGACTATATCAAATAGCTTATCGTCAAGTGCTTGTTCATGAGTATGACTTTTCAGTAATCGCCCAATTTTGAGATGGGTTGCGGGTTTCTGTGCTTCTGTGATCAGAGAATAAGCGGCTTGTTGTACCCTATCATGTAAAAACTTGTAAGGCACTGATAAGTTTTGCCTCTCGGTTGCTTCAGTAGAGTCTTCAGAAGCCTGAAAAAACTTGTACACCTCGTTAATCGGTATAATCAAGCCTTCTTGCAAGGCCTTCCATAAATCGGCTGCTGTTTCGGCTTGATATTTTTCGTACACAATGGCGAGCATTGCTAAATCAAATTGGTTGCCAATACAAGCCGCGAGTTTTAAAACTTGCTGGGTAGTCACGGGCAACTTTTGTAACTGATGGCCCATAAATTCAACAACATCGTCGCTAATGCTTAGCAATTTAACTTGGGTCAGATCACATTGCCAATAGCCACAGTTCAAGTCAAACGTAATCAATCCCTCTTCATGTAGAAATTTGAGAAATTGATTGGTAAAAAACGGATTGCCTTGGGTTTTCTGAACCACCAACTCAGTCAGTGGCATTGCTTTTTCTGAAGGGCAACTGAGCGTATCGGCAATCAAACGGTTAAGATCAGGTTGGTCAAGTGGTCCAAGGGTGACTTGATTCACCAAAGCCTCGGTTTTTCTAATCTCCTCTAGCGTCAAGATAAGGGGATGGGCTGGACTGACTTCGTTATCCCGATAAGCGCCCATCAACAGCAAATAGTGACTGTCAGTTTGCTCCATTAAGGATTGGAGCAATTTCAAAGAGGCTGAATCGATCCATTGAAAGTCATCCAAGAAAATCACCAGCGGATGTTGGGCCGTGGTAAACACATTGATGAAGTGGTGAAACAGCATATTAAAGCGATTTTGAGCCGCACTGCCTTCTAATTCAGGCACGGGGGATTGTGGGCCAATAATCTGTTCTAATTCTGGAATCACTTCAATGATGACCTGTCCATTGTCTCCCAAGGCCTCCACGATCTGGGTTTTCCACGCTTGCACTTGCTTGGCACTTTCAGTTAGCAGTTGCCGCATCAAGGTTTGAAACGCTTGCACAAACGCTGAAAAGGGGATGTCACGCTTGAATTGGTCAAATTTGCCTTTGATGAAATAACCCCGTTGCCGCACAATCGGTTTATGCACTTCATTGACTAAAGCGGTTTTGCCTATCCCAGAGAAACCCGCGACCAGCATCATTTCAGTCCCGCCCTCACTGACGCGATCAAAGGCGGCTAACAAGGTAGCGACTTCTGTTTCTCGTCCATAGAGTTTTTCGGGAATTTGAAAACGATCAGAAATATCGCGCTGCGCGAGCGAAAAGGGCTTAATTTTACCCGTGTTATCCCATTGTTGTTGGCATTGTTCCAAGTCGTATTTCAGGCCTAACGCACTTTGATAACGATTTTCTGCCGTTTTCGCCATTAACTTCATAATCAAATCATTGAGCGTCTGCCCAATGGCGCGATTGATTTGCATGGGAGGCGTGGGCGTTTGGGCAATGTGACAATGCACTAATTCCATCGGCTCATCGGATTTGAAGGGGAGTTGTCCCGTCAATAGTTCATAAAAAGTCACGCCCAATGAATAAAAATCGGTGCGATAGTCAATGCCGCGATTCATGCGCCCAGTTTGTTCTGGGGATAAATAAGCCAGTGTGCCTTCTAAAACATTAGGGCTTTGAATTTCTTGGATTTCTCGGGGTAAGAGGCTGGAAATACTGAAGTCAATCAGTTTAACTTGCTTGGTTTCGGGGTGAATCAGAATATTGTGCGGTTTGATGTCCTTATGAATCACTCGATTTTGATAGAGGCCTTCTAAGGCTTTGACAATCGCTATGGCGATATTGAAAAACGCTTCTAAGGTCAGTGGATTCGCATTCATATACTCTGAAAGAGCAATGGCACCCACCTCTTCCATAATCAGGGCAAAGCCATTGTTATAATTTTCAAGGCCATAAGGATGGATAATCCCATCCAGATCAAGATTTTTGGCAATGGTGTATTGATTGCGAAACTGCACCAATTCGTTAAAGGTGGGATACTCATTCTTGAGGAATTTAATGACAACGGGTTTTTGATCCGTTTCTCGTTGTCCCCGATAAATCAAGGTTCTGGTACCATCGTAGAGCTTTTCCGTCATACGATAGCCCAATAGGGTAGGTGTTATTTCTGTCATATTGTGATTTTTCTATGTACAGGACAAAAAACATAATGATTTGATTTTTATAGTAAGTACTGAACCCTAAATTTTCAGGTATTTTAATAGAAGCAACCAGAAGAGGGGGCAATACCTTCGGATTGCCCTTTGCGGTAAAATACCGGTTTATTTGTGCTTCAGTACTTAGAGACGCACGGCCGTGCGTCTCTACTCAATGCGACTTTGCGACTTTGCGGCTTTGCGTGATATTAAAAATGCCACCCTTTTTGAAATTATTTTTCTGAAAATCGAGAGCAATACGATAATGCTATTCTATCTTCTTATCTACCTTCATTTTCATGACCTCAAACACCGCAGCAAGTTCGTCTTGGGTGTAGCCCATATCCACAGCTTTTTTGCAATAACCTAACACACATTCCATGAAAGCGGTATCAAGCCGATTTTCTTTAATAAACTCAAGCAGGTGTTTAAGGCCAGCGACATGGACATCAAGCGTTGCAATCTTTGCTGTGTAACTGCCCTCGTTAATCATTTTTTCACTCATGTTAAGGGTATCCGGGATAAGTCCAGAAAGGAGTGGAATTGTTGCCGAGAGGTACTTGTCTACCGGGAATCCTTCAGAATTACAGATTGCCGCACCATGAAGGAAGCCCAATGAAGCACCATAGTAAACCGATATAGTACTGATGTCGAGCGTAGCGGCATGTCCAGCATCCTTTCCAACAAAGCGCGGGTTCCCAGCGAGACAACGCAATAAAGCTTTATTCTCTTCAAATACTTTTTCAGAACCGGAATAGAAGAACACACTTTCTTCCTTACCAATACCGGTTGGATACTCTAAAATAGCACCATCCAAATAGGATATCCCATTCTGGTTAGCCCAGGCTTCACTCTCACGAGCTTCGCGTGGAAAGCCAGTGGAGAGTTGAACGATTACTTTCCCTTTTAGTTTCTCAATCACTTCTGGCGTTTGGAGTAGGGATTGAGTAGCTTCGTAGTTGAGCAGACTAATAACCATCACTTGGCTTGCCTCAGCCGCATCCACCACAGATTTTGCCACTTTTGCGCCGGCTTGTTCAAGTGGCGTACATTTGCTTGCGGTACGGTTCCAAACGGTAACGGGGTGATTATTTGCTAAAAAGGCTTTAGCAAGTGCCGAACCCATTGATCCCATACCAATAACTGACACGGTTTTTTCTGCCATTTTAATTTTAAATTTCCTTTAATAAAGTATGATTTAATTTTAGAAGATAATTCAAGTCCTAAAGTATGACTTTTTATGATTGTAACTGATTTTGGGGACACCAGAAATAATGGCGCTTTGAACGTCACTTTGCGTAGTGACTTCGTTTCCATTATTTAGAAAGGGCGAACACGCAAGGGCAGCCCCTACGCAAAATCTTGTAGGGGCGAACCTTTGTTATCGCCCTCCCAAAAATCCGTTATAATCAGGAATTTTTATAGGTATAATATTTCTCTCTAAATCAAATAATCCCGTTTGTTAAAATACCTGTTAATACATACTTTAGTACTCCGTTATTGCTTATCAAGGTAAGTTCTTAATACCTTGGCTGTTGCTTCAACGTTGGGTGAAAAATTCATGCTCGTGTGATTCCCAGATATATCATAGATATCCATGCCTTCAACAGCCAAGTCTATCCAATTGCGCTCGGGATTCGTAGGCAGATAGGTATCACGTTCTTGAGCACGAAAAAAAAGGAGCTTGCCTTGATAAGTTTTCGGTATATAATCATTCATCGCTTGGTTGTTCGCCTTGATAACATCAAGAAAGTGGCGAATATGAGGAATAAATTCTTCAGGATACACTTGGTTAGCCGTTTTGCTATGTTTATAGAAATAGCGTATTTGTTCCTCTAAATCAAGTTGACTAAATTGTTCCGGCGGTACTGGAAGAACGAGGTTGCCATCAAGTCCAAGTGCATAAGCTATAATTCTTACATCATCGGAATCTTCCTGTTCTATTAAGCTTTGCTCTGGCCCAACAGTATCCATCATGAATAATAATACTATTCTTTGACCCAGCGCGTAAAATTGCTGTGCCATTTCAAAGGCCACAAGACCACCAAATGAATGACCACCAAGAATGTATGGTCCATCAGGCTGGACAACTTGCAGGGCGTTGATATAGTGAGTTGCCATTTCTTCAATTTGAGTCAATGGCTGTACTTCTCCGTCTATGCCTTGTGCCTGTAAAGCGTAAACCGGTTGTTCTATGCCTAAAGAATTGATTAAATCGCGGTATATGTAAATATGTCCACCGATAGGATGAACCAAAAAGAGTGGTTTTTTAAGGGGGTTGCCAGCTTGCATTTTAACCAATGACTGTGGCAAGGCTTTTTGTAAGCCACTCTGAGTATTGCGAGTATTGTTTGTTAGTACTGCTTGAATGGATTCGGATAAAGCAGCAATAGTGGCATTTTCCAAT
Source organism: Candidatus Parabeggiatoa sp. nov. 3 (assembly GCA_003645185.1). Classification (GTDB taxonomy): domain Bacteria; phylum Pseudomonadota; class Gammaproteobacteria; order Beggiatoales; family Beggiatoaceae; genus Parabeggiatoa. The sequence goes on along the minus strand of QNEL01000098.1, from coordinate 8,517 downwards.
AAACTATGAGCGGATAATTTCACTTGAATGGTTCTGTTTAGTTCAGAAACCAGTTGTACAGCGACCAGAGAATCACCACCTAACTCAAAGAAATCATCAAAAATACCCACTCCTTCAATACCCAGAATTTTTTCCAAATGTTAGTTATTGTCTGCTCAAGTTCATTACGGGGTGCAGTATAAGCATTCTTCAATTCGGGTCGGGCATGTTGTCCTGATACTGATTTGGTTGCAGATGTTGGGGCTGATGCTTTTGAGGAGGATATTATAGCAGCAGTCCGTGTTTGTAAATCCCACGTCGATACAAAAATATGAGGCTCTTTGCTGTGTAAAATACGGTTAAAAACATCGCTACCTTCTGTGGGTAATAAACTGTTCTCAATATCTTTTTGAACCACATTCACATTGCTATTGGTAGTAGATATTTTCTGATCTTCGTATTGATATTTTTGAGCTTTTATAGTCGTATTGACCGCCATTCCAACTTCTTGCCAACCGTCCCAACCAATACTGACCACAGTAGATGCGCCATCTTTAATCGCCCTATAATGAGCAAAAGCGTCAAGAAAAGCATTAGCGGCACAATAATCAACTCGTCCCACTCCGCCTAATATTGAATTAAGCGAGGAACATAATACCAAAAAGTCCAAGTGAACATCTTTGAGTACGACATCAAGAACTAGAGTTCCCATTACCTTAGGTGCCAGAACCCTTTCTGTTATTGGTCTGGTTTTTTGTGGTATGATACCTTCGTCCATAAGTCCGGCAGTGTGAATGACCCCATGAATGTGAGCAAACCGTTCTAATGTTTGAAAAATGGCCGTTTGCATTTGTTTGAGATTAACGACATCAGCGGTGATAATTAAAACTTCAGATCCCAAGGCTTCGATGGTTTGCACTTTCCTAATCTTGCGGCTAATGCTATCTTGTTCATTATGATTGGTCAACCATTGTTGCCATTCGTTTCTTGCTGGAAAAGCAGAACGCATTGTGAGTATGAGTTTGGCTTGCACCGTTTTTGCTAGGTATTCTGCTAGTGTAAAGCCTATATCACCCAATCCCCCGGTAATAAGGTAAACACCTTTTTCCCTTAATCTAGATGCACCGTCGTTTTTTTCCAAGCGGATTGCTTCAGAGGTTGATACCCAACGATGTCTACCACGATAAGCAATAATTGAATCAGATTGTTCGGCGAAGAACTCTGATAGCAGTTGAGCTATGAGTATTTCTTCCGCTGAAGTGTTTGAATCAGGAAGAACAATATCAATGCTGCGACAGGTGATATTATGGTACTCTTGCGGAATGACTCTACACGGGCCTAATAGAGTTGCTTTTTCAGGACATAACGCTTCCTCACCAGTTAGCATTTGTAGATGGTTTGATATCACTTCAATCTGAAGGGGGGCCTTGATATTATGCTTTCCAAGTGCCTGAGCTAAAAACAGCAGACTATAAAAACCTAAATTTTGCAACTTATCAAGAAATTCAAGTCCTGATTCAGTGTCATTCTTGGGTGTGACAGTCCATAAATGAATGATTGTTTTGGGGCTTTTGTTTTGTGCTAACAATTCTTGCAACAGCGCATCGTAGTTGTCGCGTTGGTGTGGGTTCAGAGTGTATTTTTGTGCCTCACAAGTAAACTGTTCCCCCACCGTCACGGTCATCACATCTTGACCCTGTTGTTGCAAGCTTTTTACTAATTGTTCACCTAATCCGCAACAATCCATAAACACTAACCAACATGATGGTTCTGTTAAAGCATTGGCATCATAAATTGGGAGGGCAGTCCGTTTCCATGATGGAATATAAAACCAATCGGCAATATCTGGTTTTTTTAGTAATAAATCCGAGCGAGGTTTAACCGTTTTTACTTGAGTTGTCGGTTCAATCCAATAACGCTGCCGCTCAAACGGATAGGTTGGCAAGGGTAAGCGATAACGTTGTTCATCCGCATAAAAGCCAGACCAATTTATAGTTATCCCAGCTATCCACAATTGCCCCAAAGTATTTAATAAAAAGGCACTGTCTGATTGTTCCTCTTTGGGATGACGTAATGAAGTCAGTACTAACTGTCCGCTATTATCAGGATGTCGTTTAACGAACGTGCTTAAAGTGCGTCCAGGACCCACTTCTAGCAAAATAGGTGAGGACTCTTTAAATATTTTTTGTAATCCCGCGGCAAAACGTACTGTTTGACGTAGATGCTTAACCCAATAATTGGGATCGGTGGCTTCAGTATCGTTAATCCAAGTACCGGTGACATTAGAGATAAAAGGGATTTGGGGTGGCTTTAACTGAATTTTTTGCACTTGTTCCAGAAACGATGGCAAAATCGGTGTCATCATTTCTGAATGAAACGCATGAGAGGTGTGCAAACGTTGACATTCCACGCCTTGTTCTGCCAATTGCGCGAACAATTGTTCCACGGCTTCAAGCGTTCCCGACACCACGCTTTGAGAAGGCACATTAATAGCCGCTAAATCAAGATATTGATTCAGTAAGGGCCGTATTTCCGCTTCTGTAATAGGTACCGCCAGCATCGCCCCGGCCGAGACGGATTGGATTAAGCGTCCCCGCGCCGCTACTAATATTAAGGCCTCTTCTAAAGTCAATACCTCGGCTAAACACGCCGCGACATACTCACCGATACTATGCCCTATCATGGCTTTGGGTTGTAGACCCCAAGTTTTCCATAATTGCGCCAGCGCATATTCAATGACAAACAGGGCAGGTTGGGTAATAGCGGTTTGTTTGAGTTTTTGGGTAGCAACCTCGGTTTGTTGTTCCTGATTGGGATACAATACGGTACGTAAATCCAATCCAAGATGTGGTTTGAGAAATTCGGCACACTGGTCAATATGTTCACGAAACACCGGCTCAATTTGATACAGTTCTAAACCCATATTAACATACTGGGCCCCTTGCCCAGAAAACATAAACACCACCGCAGGTGCTTTATCACTTTTGACAGTTTGAGTCAAAACTCGTTTAGCATCCCGTGTTTCCAATGCCTTGATTGCGTCTTCAAGCGTTTCACAGACTAACATGCGACGCTGACTCAAAGCAGTGCGCCCGACTTGATAGGTGTAAGCCACATCAGCTAAATTCAGTTCGGGATGTTGTTTAAGATGTGCCACTAACTGAGCGGTTGCGGTTTCGAGGGCCGTGTCCGTTCTGGCCGACAGGAGCAGTAATTGCCTTGGCCGGTTCGATTTTCGGGTTTTTGATTTTGGATAAGGGGCCTCTTCTAATATCACATGAGCATTGGTACCACCGATGCCAAAAGAACTGACACCAGCACGGCGCGGCAGGTCAACCGTTTTCCATTCAGAAAGTTCGGTATTGATATAAAAGGGGCTATTTGCCAAATCCAGTTTAGGATTGGGTGTTTCAAAATGCAGAAGTGGAGGTATGAATTGATGTTTAAGGGCTAATACGGCTTTAATTAAACCGCTTACACCAGAGGCGGCATCTAAATGGCCAATATTGGTTTTAACACAACTGATAGCACAATAGCCTTTTTTGTCTGTCTTGGCACGAAACGCTTGCGTCAATGCCGCAATTTCAATGGGATCGCCCAATGGTGTGCCCGTACCATGCGTTTCAACATAACTGATGGTTTCAGGGGAAACCTCAGCCAGGGTTAAGGCTTCTGCAATCACCCGAGTTTGCCCCGCCACACTCGGCGCAGTGTAACCTACTTTTAAAGCACCATCATTGTTAATGGCAGCACCTCTAATAACGGCATGAATAGTGTCACCATCGGAAAGTGCATCTGTTAATCTTTTTAGCACCACAATACCGACACCATTGCCATCAATGGTGCCCTGGGCATCTGCATCAAAAGCGCGACAATGTCCATCGGGTGACATAATCATACCTTCTTGATAAAAGTAACCGGATTTTTGTGGTAAAGAGATACATGCACCACCGGCTAAGACCATATCGCATTGATAATCTAAAAGACTTTGATAGCCCATTACCACAGCAACTAAAGAGGTAGAACACGCAGTTTGTATCGAAACACTAGGGCCACGTAAATTTAATTTATAGGAAACTCGGGTACATACGAAATCACTACTATTACTGAGACCAATTTGAAAATGACCAACAGTTTCACTAAGTTCCTGATTGACATGAATATTTTTTAATAAATAGGTATTAATATTAGCTACACCACCATACACACCAATTAAACCTGCATAAGTTTTAGGATCATAACCGGCGTTTTCCAATGCTTCCCAGGCGCATTCTAAAAAAAGACGTTGTTGAGGATCAGTGATTTCTGCTTCTTTGGGGCTAAAGCCAAAAAATTCGGCATCAAATTCAGCGACATTATCCAATACCCCCTTAGCTTTGACATAACTGCTGTCCTTTAAGACGGCAGGATCAATGCCCGCATCAATCAGTTCTTGGTCAGAAAAAAACGTGATTGATTCTACCCCATTTTTGAGGTTTTGCCAAAATTCATCCGTATTTTTAGCCCCCGGAAAGCGGCCAGACATGCCGATAATGGCAATGCTTTGTTCGTTGATGTCGTCGAGACTTGAATCATCCATTTTTTTAAATAAATAGAGTGGTCAAATTAATGTTGAAATTATTGTAGTCAAAGATAGAACGCTGATGACGCTGATTATCATGATAAACACTGATTTTTTTATTTTAGATTTTTTTATTTCAGATAGAATGCTGATGACGCTGATTAGGAATGGTCACGAAATAACTTCCCGTTTTATAGATTTTTAGGGCGAACACGCAGGTTCGCCCCTACGAGCCTGTAGGGGCGAACCTGCGTGTTCGCCCTTCTGGAAATTATTTTTATGAAAATCTATATAAATGTCCAAATTATTTTGTGACGATTCCTTATCATGATAAACACTGATTATTTTAGTTAGAGCGGCGTTTTTTTCGCCGTTGTTGTCTTGCTTCTGTGGTTTTGGCGGCCCGATCAAAGTCTTCTTGAAAAACGGGTTCATCTTGAACTGTGAGCGAAGAGGCTAAATAATCAGCTAAGGCACTGATGGTGGGATACTGAAACAGCGCCAATATCGGCACTTCTCGATTTAATACCGTTACCAATTTCTCGTGCGCTTGTACCAACAATAAGGAATTACCGCCTAACTCAAAGAAGTTATCCTGTATGCCGATTTGATTGACACGCAACACCGCTTTCAAAACGGTTTCGATTTGAGTTTCGATTTGAGTTTGGGGGGCAAGGTATGCGCTTTCCAAGCTTGCAGATGCCGGTTCTGGTTGAGGTAAAGCTTTTCGATCTATTTTACCATTAGGTGTTAGTGGCAAGGCTTCTAGTTGGACAAAGGCTGAGGGTATCATATAATCCGGTAATCGATTTTGCAAAAAACGACGCAGTGCTGTGGTAGTAAGCATCTGCTGGGGTTTAGCAACAAGGTAGGCAACCAAACGTTTATCACCAGAGATATCCTCGCGGACGATGACGATCTGTTCTTGCACAGTAGGATGTTGACTCAGTGCTACCTCAATTTCTCCCAATTCGATGCGAAATCCCCGGAGTTTTACTTGGTGATCAATGCGTTCTAAAAATTCTAGGTTACCATCGGGCCGATAGCGCACTAAATCCCCCGTTTTGTACAAACGGCTGTTTGGATTATCACTGAAAGGATTGGCAATAAATTTTTCAGCATTGAGTTCAGGGCAGTTTAAGTAACCTCGTGCCAAACCTACGCCACCAATGTATAGTTCACCCATGATCCCAATAGGAACAGGTTGTAAATAAGCATCTAACACGTAGAACTGACTATTAGATATAGGGCATCCAATGGGAATGGTTGTCGCATTATCAGGAACGTCTTGTATCAAGTACCAAGACGCAAATGTCGTTGTTTCTGTGGGGCCATACACATGAAGTAATCGACGAGACGGATTGTGGTTAAGTACTTTCTTAACCCATTTCGGTTCAACGGCCTCTCCTCCAAATAAAAGAGTATGGATTGAACTAAAAGCTGACGGGATTACTTGAGCTATCTGATTGAATAAAGCTGTTGTCAAAAACAATACATTGATACCTAGTGTACCGATATAGGTAGCGAAGTCTTTGGGTGAAAGAACAATATCTTTCGCTACTTTGACGAGTTTCGCTCCATTAACTAATGCACCCCAAATTTCAAATGTGGCCGCATCAAAAGAAAAATTGGAAGCCTGAGCAACAACACTAAAAGTATCTAAATGAATATAATTAGTATTGCTTACTAAACGATTTATAGCCTGGTGAGGAATAGCAACTCCTTTAGGTTTACCCGTAGAACCAGAAGTATAAATCACATACGCCAAGTTTTCTGGGGTGACTTCAGCAGACGGATTTCCCTCATTGAAATGTGATATTTTTTTCCACTCAGTATCTAAATAGATCGTCGATTCTAAATGAGCCGGTAAGTTTTCAATCAGGCCCGTTTGAGTTAACAACACCGACACTTGGGCATCTTCCAACATAAAGGCTAATCGTTCTTGCGGATACGTGGGTTCGAGCGGCACGTAAGCCCCGCCCGCTTTGAGGATTCCCAATAATCCGATAATCATTTCCAATGAACGCTCTACGCAAATTCCGACTAAGGTTTCTGCTTTGACTTCTAACAGGATGAGGTAATGGGCTACTTGATTGGCTCGGCTGTTTAATTCACGGTAGCTGAGTTGTTTCCCTTCAAATATTAGGGCTATCGCATCCGGTGTCTGTTCAACTTGGCGTTCAAATAACTGGTGAATACACACGTCTGCTGGATAATCTGTTTGGGTGTTATTCCATTCGACAAATTGTTGCTGTTCTTGTGCGGTTAATAGCGGTAATTGCGATATAGGTTGTTCTGGATCGGCTATTATCCCTTCTATTAAGGTTTGATAATGCCCTATCATGCGGACGATAGTGGCCTCATCAAATAAATCGGTGTTGTATTCAATGCGACCAATCAGCCCTTCTGGCCTTTCATCCAATTCCATCGTTAAGGCAAATTTCGCGGTATCCGTTTGGATATCCAGTTGACTGAAGCGCCAATCCATATCAAGGGGTGAGAGAGGCGGATCAAGATCAAACATCACGTCAAAGAGCGGGTTAACCCCAATACTCTGTTTGGGTCGCAGTGTCTCTACTATTTGTTCAAAGGGTATGTTTTGATGAGCATAAGCGCCCGTCGTCACTTCCCATACTCGTTGCAACACTTGCTGGAAAGTAGGATTCCCTGATAAATCGGTTCGCAAGACTAGGGTATTGAGAAAATACCCTATCATGTTTTCGAGTTCTGCGCGATTTCGCCCCGCGCTGACGGTACCGATTGCTATATCCTCTTGTCCGGTATAACGGTATAGCAGTGTTTTAAAGGCCGCTAACAGTGTGATAAATAAAGTCACCCCTTGGTCACAACTCAGTGCTTTGAGTGCTTGAAGCTGTGCCTTGGGCAAGCTTAAACACTGTCTTGCCCCTTTAAAAGTCGGAACGGCCGGGTAAGGCCGATCCGTTGGCAGTTGTAAGGGTGAGGAAACCGGATAGTGTCCTTTCCAATAAGCCTTTTGCTCTTCTAATACTTCTGCTTGCAACCCTTGTCTCTGCCATAAGGCAAAGTCGGTGTATTGAATAGAGCGCGGTAAAAATGGCGACGGGTTATCTTGAGAAAAGGCTTCGTAAAGCGTTGCCAGTTCGGGTAAAAACACATTATAGATGGATACACCATCTATAATAATATGGTGAAAAGTGAGGAAGAGACGATAGTCTTTCTCATCTAATTGTATTAAAGTGGCCCGAAACAGTGGATATTGTGTTAAATCAAAGGGTTGTTTCGCTTCAGCCGTGGCGCGTTGCAAGGCAACCGATTCTCGTTCATTGGCCTGTAAGTGGCGCAGATCAACGACAGGCATATTAAAGGGCTCAAAAGGAGAAACCACTTGAACAGGTTGCCCGTCAACAGTGGTAAAAGTCGTGCGTAAGGCTTCATGACGGCGCAAAATGTCATTAAAACTTTGCACGAGTGCCGGAACCTTGATTGGGCCGCCTAGACGAATGGTAAACGGTTCATTGTAAACGGGTAGCTGGGGTGCCACTTGGTTTTGTAACCAGATTTGTTGTTGCGAAAAAGACAGGGGTATGTCTGTTTTGTCAGCAATGGGCTTCAGTGGCGGTTGCACAGCGGCTTGATCCAAAGTTTCTATGTGCTTTGCTAATGTCGCAATGGTTTTGTATTTAAACACACTTTGTACGGGTAATTCACTCTGAAAAACCTCACGTAAGCGAGTTACGATCTGACAGTTCACATATTAGACCAAAACCACCAAAACGACGTAAAATACCAAAACGAGTGTACAAAAAGTTCTTTTCACCAACAAAATCATAATTATTTGATTTAAAAAATCTTTGACAAAAAATAAAATTTTTGTTAACATTTCAGGTGGCTTTTATCAAGGGATGATAGCCTTCAAAGCAAGATATTAATGGTTCAGTATTAAAATGTCATACTGGTAAAATCTTAGACTTATAATAAAACATGAGATTATCTTC
>QNEL01000097.1 GCA_003645185.1 Candidatus Parabeggiatoa sp. nov. 3 | reverse complement strand
CCGGCCGTTCAAGTCGAAACCGATTCGCCAGACACTGAAACAACACCGGCCGTTCAAGCCGAAACCGAATCGCCAGACACTGAAACAACACCGGCCGTTCAACCTGAAACGCCAATAAAACAAAGAATCATAACCGCTTCTGGCGTACATCTGCGTTCTGCGCCAAAGCGCAGCGCCACGCTGGTAGGCAAATTAAAACTGGGCACGATTGTTAAAGAACTCGCCCGATCCGACACTCAGGAACAAATCGGCCAGTCCAAAGACTATTGGTATCAAGTCGCATTGTCTTCAGGCAAACAAGGGTGGATTTTTGGCAGTCTCTCTACAGACTTTGATCCCAAGCTGCGTGCTAAACACTATCAACAGATAGCTCAAGCGCGTCTAAACAAAGCATTAAGCTGGCCTGATACGATTGATTTGACAGCGTTTTTGGCGCGTGTCAAACATTCGATACACTCACCACCCGAAATTGCCGCTGAATTGGCACTATCACACCTGCGCTCATTACAGAAAGCGATTAATCAAGTGGAAAACTCAGAGGTTCCCCCTTATCAAGCTTGGTTTGAGAAGCAACTCCAACAATACTTGATTTACCTTGATGAGGTTCAAGGTGTCTGGCTGGTTGATTCTCGTCTGTTTTGGACGTTGCATGATCAATATTACCCGTTACCCATCTCAGATCAGATTGCTTGGGCAGGGGCAGAAAATCCATTGGGGGGAGAATGTGAAGGCTTTTTGGAATGCAATCTCAGCCAACTGAATGAAACAACGGGGAAATATCTGAAATACCATCCACAAGGGCAGCATGTAGAAGAAGCCTTGAATAAAATTGCGGGGTTTATCAGTCTTTTCAAAACAACAGAACAGTTTGTTGTGAGCAAGGAAGATGTTGATTTGTTTAGACTGTTTGCCGTACTTCGCACCACGGTTGAGAGAAGCAATCACCCCTCGAAAATTGCCGTACTGAGTCAGATAGACCAGTTTCTCGCCCTTGTTTTAACAAATGATTTGATTTCTGAAAGGTGATAAATCGCCGGCTAGAGCCTAAAAAGGGGCAACCACAAGGGTTGCCCCTACGAACGGTTTGTAGGGGCAATCCCTTGTGGTTGCCCTGGTTTATCAATATGCCAACGGGGGTTGTTTTCTTACCCCTATCTCTTTTCAAATTCGAGGGACGAAAATATACTGTCCACCGTTATAATTTTCGTATTTGGTTATAGTCACCACCACCTGACTTTCGCGTTGCGACAACTGCTTTCACGCAAAAGCAAAATCACTCTCAATTCGTAACATTTATCCCGAAAAGTAGTTGACAGATAACTCGGAATAACTACAAGGATTCGATATAAACAAGGATAACGCAAATAACTTTTAATTTATAAGGGTAATTATTTAAATTAGGAGCCTTTTGGCTTTATCCTTGCTTATATCGAATCCTTGTAGTTATTGCTGTTTTTAACAATAAACTGTCAACTACTTTTGAAATGCGCCCATATCACCCACATTTAATTGTTTACCGTTTTTGGCATTTTGGCAGGCATTTGTAACATGAAAGTGGAACCTAAGCCTATTTCACTGGAAACGTAAATATGCCCACCCATTGCACGACTTAAATGATCACAAATGGTTAGCCCTAAACCAGAACCATCATGGGCACGGGTATAAGAATCATCGGTTTGGGTAAACGCATTAAAAATCGAATCCATTTTGTCAGGCGCGATACCGTCGCCAGTATCTATCACCTGAAAGCCTAGCCAATCGCCCCCTTGATAGATTTGTCGGCGGTTAATGGTAAAAGTAATCGTGCCTTGATTGGTAAACTTGGTGGCATTGTTTAATAGGTTGAGCAGAATTTGCACTAATTTTTGATAGTCTGTATACATCGTGCCTAATTCACCACTCTGCTCTACAACTAAGGTATTGTTTTGATCTTTCACTAACGGTTCGATAGTCGTGACAACGTTTTCTATCAATTGGATCACCGCAAAATCTATCGGATTCAGTTCTATTTTTTCGGCTTCTATTTTAGACAGATCGAGAATATCACTGACAATCGATAATAAGTTTTTACCTGCTGTTTGAATTTTGTAAAGATCAGGCAATATATCTTCATAACCTAAATCTTCCGCTTCTTCTTCAAGCATATCGCTATAGCCGATAATGGCATTCAGTGGTGTGCGTAATTCATGGTTCATTTTAGCTAAAAAAGTCGTTTTCGCATGGTTAGCTGCTTCAGCCGCGATACGGGCTTGTTCAGAAATTTGTTGTGCGGCTTCGGCCGCGAGACGCGCTTTTTCGGCCGTATCCTTAGCGTGGAGAATTTGTTCTTCAGCTTGCTTAAATTCGGTGATGTCTTCAACGGTACCCACAAAACCTTCAAGTTGACTGCCTTCATAATGTAATGGGATAACATGGGCATGCACCCAGCGAATTTCGTTTTGTAAGCGGATACGAAATTTGGTAGAGCATTCTTCATTGTGAAGCACACTGTTTTTCCAAAGCGTTTCTACCTTTTCCCTATCACTGGCATGGATAACGTCTAACCAACTGTTACCCAAGCTTTCACTTAAACTGAAAATCGTTTGCCATTTTTGGTTGGTATAAACGACTTTTCCCTGCCTATCAGCTTGACAAATACCGACGGGTGAAGCGTGAGCGAGTAAACGAAAACGTTCTTCACTGTTACGCAAATCCTTAATCAAATGTTCACGTTGCTTGAAGAGAATCTGAGTTTGTAAGTGAGCACTCACCCGCATACAAACTTCTTCTTGTCGAAACGGTTTATTAATGTAATCAACCGCGCCAAGCTGAAAACCTTCTATGACATCTTCAACTTGGTTTTTAGCAGTAATAAAAATAATAGGAATATTTTGAGTCGCTTCTATTTGTTTTAAACGACGACAGGTTTCATATCCATCCATGTCTGGCATCATGACATCAAGTAGAATCAGATCGGGTAAAGCGCGATTCGCGATCTTCAGTGCTTTTTCACCGCTATTGGCAAAAAAAAGTTGATAACCTTCTTTCGCCAACACTTTGCGTAATACGTCGATATTAGCTGGCGTGTCATCAACCATGAGTACTTTTGCTTGTTTAAGATCAATTTCATGATTAGACATCAAATAACCTCATTCATATCATAACCTTTTGAAATAAAAGCCATTCAAAATCAAGTTTGCAACGTCTCTTTTCTAGGTATTTCAAATAATTATTTATTTTAAAAAGGGCGATAACAAAGGTTCGCCCCTACGAACGCGATGTAGGGGCAACCTGCGTGTTCGCCCTTTGCGTGTTCGCCCTCTGCGTGTTCGCCCGAGCCGATCATCCGTTATAATCATAATGGTTTCTTGTAGAGTGGGTAACGGGTTTTTGTTGCCCACCATTCTGTTCATTGATTCATAGATTCTGGCAAATTCAACACTATCAAAAAAGTTGTGCCCTCCCCTAATAGACTTTCTACCTGTATTTCTCCGCCCATCAATTCAACCAGTGTTTTGGTGATAGATAAACCTAATCCGGTACCTTCTGGCTTATAACGGGGATCGCCTACTTGTTGAAAAGGATCAAAAATTTTGTCCACTTCGTCAGTGGCAATCCCAATACCCGTATCGCTTACCTGAAAATGAAGTTTGTTTTCTTCATAACGAACAATCAAAGTGACGCTACCTTCTTTGGTAAATTTGATCGCATTACTGAGCAAATTGATTATAATTTGTCGCAACCGTTTTTCATCTCCCTGAACGACATAAGGGAAGGGCGTATTTTTTTGCACATTAAAAGCAATGCCTTTTTGTTCGGTACGCATCTTAAATAAGTCAATTATGTTTGATATGAAGGATTCCAAATGAAAATCTGCTGGGTACAATTCTATACGCCCTGCTTCAATTTTGGACAAGTCTAAAACATCGCTAATCAGCGTCAATAAATATTCACCACAACGATGAATTACTTCTATGCCGTCTTGTTGTTCTGCATTTAAATTTTTGTCTTGCTTGAAAAGTTGTGTAAAGCCTAAAATACCGTTAAGGGGTGTACGCAATTCGTGGCTCACGTTGGCAATAAAAGCACTTTTAGCATAATTGGCCGCTTCTGCCGCAATACGCGCTTGTTCGGATATATTCTTGGCTGTCAGCATTTGTTCTTCCGCCCGTTTAAAATCCGTAATGTCTTCAAGCGTACCCACAAAACCTTCAATTTCACTTTCTTCATAACGCAATGGAATAGCATGTGCCTGTACCCAGCGCGTTTCGCCCTGTGAAGTGATACGAAATTTCAGGGTGCATTCGTTAAGGTTATGCACACTCAGTGCCCAAAGCCGCTCAACTTTTTCTCGATCCTCGGCATGGATGACTTGTAACCAGTTATCACCTTCATTTAAATTCAAGATGTTCTGCCATTTTTGGTTAGTATAAACAATCTTTCCCTTTATATCAGCCTGACAAATACCCACTGGTGAAGCGTGAGCGAGTAAGCGAAAGCGTTCTTCACTATGACGCAAATCCTTAATTAAATGTTCACGCTGTTTCATGAGTACGCCAGTTTGTAAGTGATGGCGAACGCGCATACAAACTTCTTCTTGCCGAAAAGGTTTGTTAACGTAATCAACCGCGCCGAGTTTAAAGCCTTCTATGATATCTTCAGGTTGGTTTTTAGCCGTAATAAAAATAATGGGAATATCTTGTGTTGCTTCATTTCGTTTTAAACAACGACTGGTTTCAAATCCATCCATGCCGGGCATCATGACATCCAGTAGAATCAGATCGGGTATAGCGCGACTTGCTATTTTGATAGCCTTTTCTCCACTATGAGCAAAAAAAAGCTGATAGCCTTCTCTGATCAAGACTTTGCGTAAGACATCAATATTAGCAGGCGTGTCATCCACCATAAGTACTTTGGCATTTTTCAGATCACTCTCAATTTCATTAGGAGACATAAATAACCTCATTTAAGGTTTAACAGGGTAGCAATAGGTTTTGCAAAGCTTCGAGGCGAAAACGCGCTTTGAGGCTAAAGACACTAGAGAGGCTATGTAAAAGAGAAATCTTGCCTCGAAGCCTCAAAGCGTCTTTTGCGTCTCTTGCGTCTCTTTTTCACATTTCACATTTCACATTTCACATTTCACGCAAAAACTTTTGCGTGAGCCTTCGGTGCGCGAAGCTAAATAAAGTTTTGCGCGCAAAACTGTATTTCACGCTAATGTTTCGCGAAGCGAAACATTAGCGTGAAATGTGAAAAGTTAAATAAAAAAATATATCAATCAACACCTTAGAGTTGGCCCGCTTTATTCATCAAGCGGTTGCACTTGTTCTTGCAATGTTTCAAAAATACTGTCGGTATCGTAATCAGCAAGAGCCTCTTCAAAACGTTGGGCTAATTCTTGTTGTTCAGGTGTGCCTTGCCCTAATTCGGCCGTCAGGGTTTCTAGGGCCGTGACGTTACTGAGTTCTGCCGCGTCATACAAACGCTCATAGAGCGATTTGGGTAAAGACAGTTTGACTTCGGTTGCCGTTTTTTCTGAGACAACTGCCTTGTCAGGTGGTGGTTTTTGAGATTGAATCTCTTGCTCTTGAATCTCTTGCTCTTGAATCTCTTGCTCGGCTGGTTCTTCAAGCGATTGCACTTGTTCTTGCAAGGTTTCAAGAATACTGTCCGTATCGTAATCAGCAAGAGCCTCTTCAAAACGTTGGGCTAATTCTTGTTGTTCAGGTGTGCCTTGGCGTAATTCGGCCGTTAGGCTTTCTAGAGTCGTGATATCACTGAGTTCAGCCGCGTCATACAAATGCTCATAGAGCGATTTGGGTAAAGACAGTTTGACAGAGGAAGCCGTTTTTTCTGAGACAACTGGCTTGTCATGTGGTGATTTTTGAGATTGAATCTCTTGAGATTCAAGCGGTTGCAGTTGCACTGTCTCAGGAATACTCTGTGTCGGTTCGTCAGGTAAAGTCGTCAACTCTGAGGCATCATTTTCTTTAAAATTATCCCGTGTGTCATTATTTAATATTTCTTCTTCAACGTTTTCAACGTTTTTAACTTTTTCAACTTCTTCAACTTCTACAGGAGTCACTTCTTTTTGTAATGTTTCAAAAATGCCATCCGTATCGTAATCGGCAAGATAGTTTTGAAAGCGTTTGGCTATTTCTCCTTGTTCGGGCGTACCCTCGCGTAATTCAGCCATCAAGGTTTCGAGAGCACTTAAGTTGCCAAATTCTGCCGCTTCTAACAAAGACTCATAGAGCGGTTTTGGCAAAGGAGTCGGCTCTCTTGATACTGTCGTCTGTTCAGCTATTTCTTCTTTGGGTTCAGTACCCTCTACTGGATTCATTTGCTCCAGTATCTCAAGAATGCTATCAGTATCATAATTAGCGAGACAGTCTTGAAAGTGTTTCGCTAAGGCTTGTTGATCGGCATTGCCTTCGCGTAACTCGGCCGTTATCGTTTCGATGGCCGTTAAATTGCTTAACTCGGCTGCCTCTAGCAAAGGCTCATATATTGATTTTGGCAGAGAGAGTTGAGTGAAATCCAGATCAAGGTTGGGGGCTGAATCTTCTGAATCACTCACAGATTCAGACGCTTTATATTCAAATTCAACATTTAGGAATTTATCTAAGCACTCATAAATCAATTCAAAACGAAAAGGCTTGAAAATGAAATGATCAAAGCCCCCTTGTAACATCGAATCAGTATCTTCTTTTAGCGTTGAAGCCGAAATGGCAATACAGATTATCTTGTCATCAATAAAATTATCACGTATATGATATAAGGCTTCAGTGCCATCCATAACGGGCATACGGATATCCATAAAAATAATATCGGGTTTTTGTTCACCAATTTGATCTAAACAGTCTTGCCCATTAACCGCTTCGCGGATTTCAAGGCCAATATCCCGCAAAATACGTGACAAAATATGTCGATTTTCTTTGACATCATCGACAACCAGTGCAGAGACGTGGTAGCCAGGTGCAAGATGAGCAATTTCTGCCCCTTTTTCCTGTACAACAACTTCTCCCTCCCCAAGGGCTAAAGGTAGCAACACTGTAAAACAAGCCCCTTTACCCAGTTCTGATTCCAAAGTCAAAGCGCCACCCATTAAATCGACTTGTTGCTGACTGATTGCGAGGCCAAGCCCTGTGCCCCCTTTATCGTAGCCAGCGGTATCTTGATGAAACGGTTTGAAAATCGTTGCTTGAGCCTCTGCCGGAATGCCTGGCCCGGTATCAATCACTTTAAAGCAATACAGTTCAGCTTCTTGTGTCACCTGCAAGAGGACTTTTCCGGTTTCCGTAAATTTTACCGCATTACCCAATAGATTAATGAGAATTTGGCGTAATTTGCTTTGGTCAGCATACACCACTTGTTTCAAAGCTGTACTTTCCACGCACCAGTCTAATTGTTTTTGCTCGCAGCGCATTTTGAACATAGCTGACAAGCCTTGAATCAATTCGCTGATATAAAAATTCTCAGGCCGTAATTCCATCGCCCCCGCTTCAATTTTGGAAATATCCAAAATATCATTGATTAATCCTAGCAGGTGATTACCACT
Organism: Candidatus Parabeggiatoa sp. nov. 3; assembly: GCA_003645185.1. Classification (GTDB taxonomy): domain Bacteria; phylum Pseudomonadota; class Gammaproteobacteria; order Beggiatoales; family Beggiatoaceae; genus Parabeggiatoa. The sequence continues at coordinate 12,429 of QNEL01000097.1, read as the reverse complement.
TTTTTCAATGGCATGGAGGGAGTCTTGTTGTTCTTGATTTAAATTAGTATCTCGCCGCAAGAGTTGGGCATAACCGAGTACCGCGTTCATGGGGGTGCGGATTTCATGAGACATATTGGCGAGAAAGACGCTTTTAGTTTTGTTAGCAGCCAAAGCTTGATCGCGTGCTTGGGCAAGTTGGGCCGTCCGTTGTTTAACCAAATATTCTAAATGATTACTGTATTGATCAATCTGTACCAACATCTCATTAAATCCGTCAACGAGTGTACCGAGTTCATCTTCGCCGGTTTTTTGGGCACGGAGGGTATAGTTTTTCTGCACCGATACCGTTGACATGGTTTTTAAGAGATTATAAATCGGCGTTGTGAACAGTTGTTGGAGTTTAGAGGCCAGCAATACACCTAACAATAAAGAAAGAATTAAGACGATAAGCACAATGCTGATTGCCCAGCCTAATCGTTTATACAATAGTGTCAAATCGGCACGAATATAAACTGTACCAATCATCTCATTCTCAAGAATAATTTGTTTAAATATTTCTATTTCATTTTGATGGAAAAAATAATTATCTTTAATTTGGCTTCCTGATGTCTTTGGGTTGGCAAAGTAATACTCACTGAGCGTCTTTTCTGCCAAGCCGGCTGCCACCGTCAGTTCATCTTCTATCAGTAAGGCAACGCTGGAATCGTCTAGCGCGTCTAATATTTCGCCTTCTTGTTCAGGCACTATGCCATTTTCAAATTCCTCTTCTATGTTGTTTTGTGTCTCTGGCACAAAATGGGGCATGTTGTCTTGTTCATCTGAAAGCGCGTCTCGTATTTCAGCATCTTGTACTAAAGGCATTATGCCATTTTCAAATTCCTCTTCTATATTGTTTTGTGTCTCTGGCACAAAATGGGGCATGTTGTCTTGTTCATCTGAAAGCGCGTCTCGTATTTCAGCATCTTGTACTAAAGGCATTATGCCATTTTCGAGTGCCTCTTCTATATTGTTTTGCGCCTCTGGCACAAAATTTGGCATCGTCGTGTTTTGTTGTTCATTTTCTGCTAGTGATGCCAAACTGAGTTCACTGAATATTTCGTCTTCTGTATCCCACGCATTTTGCGTGGCATTTTTTTGATTTTCTAGCATCAAATCGGGCGCAATTGCACTTTGTAGCTCGTCTTCTAGATTAGGTGTCAAGCCTACCGCATTTTTTTCTCCTTTATCTCTGACGTAAGCGGCGAACAGTTGCCCATCAGGTGTAAAAACGTATGTTAATATAATATGTTCATTGGCTTTTAACGCCGCTATATTTTCTTCTACAGTTATGCTGTCATCAAAGCTAAGCCCGGCTTTGCTATTTATCCCAACTAAATCAGCTAAAACAAAGAGATCAGCAATCATATTACGACGCAATCCAAACCATTCACTGGTGATAAGCGCCCCCGAAGTCAAGAGCAATAAAATACCGCTGGTTAAAAGAATAATAGCGCTTAGCTTATTTTTGATGGGTATATCACGGAATTTACGCATTTTTTATGTTCCGTTATCAGTTTCACGCAAAAGTTTTTTGCGCGCAAAAAACTTTATTTCACGCAAAAGTTGAGCGAAGCTATACTTTTGCGTGAAATCGTGGAAATCAGTTCCACGCAAAAGTTTTGCGCGCAAAACTGTATTTCACGCAACTTTTGCGTGAAATGTGGAAATCAGTTATCAGTTTTTAAATATCTGGCTAAAAAACACATACATTTATAAAGTATTTTGTATTATAATATTATTAGAAATCATAGACTTATTCTCTGTGCTCCTCTGTGCTCTGGTAAAAACCTGACAGGTTTGGCACGAATTTAAACGCTTTCAATCCGATTTTACTTCACGAATCATTTAGGATTACTATAGTTTGTCAGAAAAATAATTTCACGGGCCAAACCTGACAGGTTTGCCAAACCTGTCAGGTTTTTACAAGTTATTTTTCTGAAGGCGGCCGCGATAAATCGTGCCATGCAACATTTCACGCTAAAGTTTCGCTCGCGAAACTTTAGCGTGAAATGTGAAATAATGAACAGTCAATGTTCACGCCAGTTTTGAGTTTTACTGATATTAACATCTATATATCACTTTTAATTACACCCGTCGTTGTTGTAGTCGTTGCGAAAGTGACTTTGTCAAATTAAACCTTTTTACGCCACATTGAAATTTTTGGGCTCTGGCAACCATCCCCTACATGACACGACGGTGGGGCAATCCTTTGTGGTTGCCCGTAGGGGGCAATACCGAAGGCTGTCCTTATGGGCAATCCCTTTTACTCGTAGGGGCAATCCATTGTGCTTGCTTTTCTACACCACATTGAAATTGAATATACTCCGCTAGAAAAGTTTTGTCCTTGGTAAAAACCTGACAGGTTTGCCAAACCTGTCAGGTTTGGCACGAAACTTTTCTGGGCAACTATACAACAACTGATAAAGTGAATCATTTTAAGCCGTTTGAAAGATTATATAATAATAAGGCGGGATATCTCATGTATGCTAAAGGATTGCGAGGTTTTATAAACCTCTTATTAGTCTGTGTATTAACCGGTTCGTTAAGCTATGCGGCCGTTCCATTTTTCAATGAATATCAGGCGAAAGCAAACTATTTACTCAGATTTTCTGAAATCATGAGCTGGCCTTCCACAGCATTTAATAATGCTGATACCCCTATTCGTATTTGTCTATTGGGTGAGTCGCTTAATCATTTTGAAGCCCTTTTGTTAGATCAAAGAGTCAAAGGACGTACTATCAAGGTATTACACTTTTTAGAGACTTGGTACAACTTAAAGGAGCTTGACATCTGTCACATCCTGTTTATCAGTCAATCAGAACAACCCTTACTTTCCAATATTTTGGCCTATACCCAGCACTCTCCTATTCTGACTGTCAGTGAGATAGAAGATTTTGTGCTAGAAGGGGGTATGATTCAGTTTTATAAGCGCGATAACCAAGTGCGCTTTATGCTTGATCCTGAAACCATAGAAGAGGCAGGTATTATAATCCAAATTTATTAGTGGTTTTCTATGAATGATGTTTTTGATCACCCAAAACGCAAAGGAATATAAAGGATTATGAGAGTTTATCAAAATGTCGTCTTTCATAAGTTCAATATCATGAATGGGTACATGTTCCTTTGTATGCCGTATCGTTTGTTCGATAATGAGTTAGCCTTAGATATCACTTGGCCGTCGCAAAATAACATGCACTCCAAATGAAGCAAAATAACATGCATTCCAATTGAAGCAAAATAAATTTGGAACAAAAATTGGCGACGTTTTTTAATTTGCATTCCATAAGGATAAGACTATGTGGTTTCAACAGAAAAAGACAAAACGGGTTATCAGTGATCAATGGAAATGGGGTATAACCCTTTGTCTCTTAACCGTATTGATTGGTTCATTGACTTATGCTGCCGTACTACTGACTCCAAAAGAATATCAGGTTAAAGCGGTTTATTTATTCAATTTCTCTAAATTCATTAAATGGCCGACATCAGCGTTTAATAATTCAAGAACCCCCATTCGTATCTGTGTCTTGGGCAAAAATCCGTTTGATGATTTTGATAGGCTTGTGAAGGGGAAAAGAGTCCAAAAACGCCGTATCACGGTGCAACATCTCCGCAACTATAGACAGGCCAAGCGTTGTCACATTTTGTTTGTCAGCAAATCAGAAAAGGGCAATCAAGCTGCTATTTTGGCTTATACCCAACAATACCCTATTCTCACCGTCAGTGATATCAGGAATTTTGTGGTACGTGGTGGGATGATTCAATTTTATATCCGGGGTAGAAAGGTGCGCTTTATGATCGATCCAGACACGGTAAAAGAGGCGGGTATAAGAGCCAGTGCTAATTTGTTGAGGGTAGCGAAAATTGTGAGATAAGTTATTGAAAATAATGGGTACATTTTTAGCCGTTTTCTAAACCGTTTATAGGGCGCATTTCTATTTTCCAGTTCCCAACTATTTCAAATAGTTAGGCTAACATTCTTAAGTTTTTTTTCTGTCGCAATGAAAATTTTAGTTTGCGGGTTGTTGGAGTACAAACTTTAGTTTGTGGGTTGGTTGTTTACGTTCCAACTTTAGTTTGCGGGTTGTTTACGTTCCAACTTTAGTTTGCGGATTGGTTGTTTACGTTCCAACTTTAGTTTGCGGGTTGACGTTCCAAATACTAATTTGCTCATTGAAACGGCGAACGGTTTAAACGAATACCACATCTAAGTAAGGAGGATAACTATGTTTAAAATTCATCTCAATAGGCGGTTAATGCTATATTGTTGCATCGGGGTAGGCTTGCTCACAGCAACCCTACCTAACTATGCGACAACTGATCCGGATTCAGATACCGTCTACGACTATTTAACCGGTTTAAGTTTAGAAGAACTGGGTGAAGTCGAAGTCACACTCTCCGATGCCTTTGATATTTTTGATGCCGTGGTTGCCGTCAAAGAAGTGAGTGTCGCAACCGGTACAAACCAATCGACAGCCCGTGCGCCAGCCGTCACCAGCGTGATTACAGCTTCGGATATTGAAGCGATTGGTGCAACCGATTTGGACGACGTGCTAGAAACAGTGCCTGGATTGCATGTTTCAAGAAGAGATTTTGGCTACATGCCCATTTACAGCTTTCGAGGCATTTACACTCAAAATAATCCGCAAGCCTTAGTGTTGATTAACGGTATTCCCATGACAGCCTTGTTTTTCGGAAATAGAAGCCATGTATGGGGCGGCATGCCTGTCAACAGCATCGCCAGGATTGAAATCGTCCGTGGGCCCGGTTCGGCTGTGTTTGGGGCTGATGCCTTTGCTGGGGTCATTAATATTATCACTAAAACAAAGGATGATATTGAGGGTACTGAAATAGGCGCACGAGTCGGTAGTTTTGATACTTATGATGCCTATTTATTGCATGGTGATCAATGGAAGGGCTTCGATGTGGCTTTCTCGATGGAATACCACGAAACCCAAGGACATGGGGAAATCATTGAGGAAGATATCCAAACGAGTTACGACAAAATGTTTGGGACTCATGCTTCTCTTGCGCCTAGCTCTGTCAATGTACAACAACGCAATTTTGATGCTCGCTTGGATATTTCTCGCGATAATTGGCGATTACGTACGGCTTACCAAGGACGGCATAATCAAGGTACAGGCCTAGGTGAAGGTTCTGCCTTGAATCCCAATCGCTTGACCGAAGACCGTCTCCATGCCGATCTAACTTATCATAATCGTAAATTCACTCAAAATTGGGATGTAACTGCACAACTCAGTTTTTTAAACAATGAATCTGGTGCTCCTGTCGAGAGTTGGGTTTTGCCACCTGGTGCTTTTGGTGGTGCTTATCCAAGGGGCTTATTCTACAGTGCTAGTTTTTCAGAACGCCATACCTACTTAAACTTATCAGGATTTTATTCGGGTTTTAAAAAACACACAATCCGTTTGGGAACGGGTTATTATTATGGTGATTTTTATGAAGTCAAAGAATTAGGGAATAGCGGCATTAATCCTAGCACAGGACTTCCTCTTCCACCGGGCAGTCAGGTTGTCGATTTTACGGATACACCTTATGCTTCTATTCCAGAAAAAGCACGTCAGAATTGGCATTTTTTCTTACAGGATACTTGGGCTTTTGCACCAAATTGGGAATTGACAACAGGTATTCGTTATGACGAATATTCCGATTTTGGGTCAACCACTAACCCCCGTATTGCCCTAGTATGGCAAATGACACCCGATTTGTTCAGCAAATTACTTTATGGGCGTGCTTTTCGTGCCCCATCATTCAGGGAACTCTATCTAAAGAATGCCGCACTACCATTGCCTAATCCAAACCTGCAACCTGAAACCATTGATACACTAGAATTAGCTATTGACTACAGTGTTCAAAAAAATTTACATCTGGCTTTGAATTTATTTGCTTACGAATGGCGTGATGCCGTGCGCTTTTTGCCCGAACCTACTGATCCTAATATTTTAAGCGTACAAAACGCAGGAAAACAAACGGGTCAAGGCTTTGAAGTGGAAACACGTTGGCTGGTCAACAAAAACTTCAGTGTATTAGCTAATTATGGTTACCAACATGCTGTTGATGAGAATGACCAAAATCCGGGTTTTGCTCCCCAGAAAACGGGGTATCTTCGCACAGATTGGTTAGTTTATCCAAACTGGTATCTCAATACGCAATTCAACTGGATTGCTGACAGAAAACGGGCATTTGGTGATCCGAGAACCGCTCTTGATGACTATACCACGGTGGATTTAACTTTACGCCGTAAAGATATTAGACAAGGTAATTTGAATTTTGCCATTGGAATACGCAATCTATTTGAAGCTGATGCGCGTGAACCGTCTTATGGCCCTAATACTGATGGTATTATTGGTGTCCCTCATGACTTACCACTGGCAGGACGGAATTATTTTATGGAACTTCGGTATCGTTTTTGAAGAAAAGAGGGCCTGATTGTAATATAACGGATGATCGGTGCGGGCGAACACGCAGGTTCACCCTAGGGGGTTGACTGAGAGCTTTTTTTGATGTGTTTATTTACAGACAAGTTTTATGTCGAATAATTTTGGTTTTCTTGCGATTAAAAAAAATAAACGCGCTTTGACGCTAAAGACGCTAAAGAGACTCGTTTATCAAAAGAAATCGTAGTGTCTCTTGCGTCTCTTTTTCACTTAAGAAGTTTTGCGCGCAAAACTTCTTAAGTGAAAAGTTATAAGTAATCTTGACATAAATAAAACCAGCATGAAACTTTCGTTCAGCGTAGCTAAAAATACTCCTCAAAAAAAGCTTCTAATCAACAACTTAGGTTCGCCCCTACACATTTTGTTGTTGTAGGAGCATGTGCCTTCCTGCTGTTTTGAGTGGAATGATTTTTCTGACGACCTATATATATAATGATTGATTAAATTGGCCTTTTTATTTTTAAAACGACAATACGATTGTCGATGATGAGAACATGAAAGGTTATTAATTTGGCTTATAGGCTTTGATTTCTGCAAATAATACAGGTAGACATTGGAAAGGGCGATAGTGAGCCTTGCCAAATTCTGTCAAAAATGGAAATCCATGTTTGTATTCAAACATCGTTTTATCAAGTTCTTCAGTTGTAATATTATGACTCATATTATGACAAGTGACTTCTTGAAAATCAGTGGCTAAAATGGCGGTTTGTGTTTTGCTTAAACAAGGCGTTTGGTACTGAGCATAAACACGGTTGAATTCTAAAAGTTCTTGCTGTTCTTGATCTGATAAAGGTGCTTCTTTGCTAAAAACATCCTTGATATAAAGCTTTCCCCCTTTTTTGAGTACTCGGTAGGCCTCAGTAAACAGTTTTTGCTGATCATAAGAATAACCTGTCGATTCAAAGAAAAATACCACGTCAAAGGTTTCATCGGCAAAGGGAAGGTGGTGATAATCGCCAATATGTACCTGAATTTTTTCAGTTAACCCAGCTTCGTGTATCAATTTTTTTGCGGTTTCTGCTTGAGCGGTAGACAGGGTAATCGCATCAACTTTTAAATCTCCAATACTTTGAACAATGTCAATACTGGGACCGCAAACACCGCAACCTGCATCCAAGACATGTTGTCCTGCTTGTATACCCGCTTGAGAGGCTAAATAAAGATTAGTGGCACGATAAGGATCATCAACTGGCGTATTTGTGATCAGGGTACCTGCTTGGTAGGTTTTTCCAACATCTTGCACAATGATGGCATTCATTGTGTCGTAGTAGTTGCGAACTTTTTCCCGAGTGTTTGTCTCATCAGCGGCCGTATCACTAACGGTTCTCTGATCTTGTGACTTCATTAGCGTTGTTTTCATCAATTTCATCTTCAAACTCTAAAGTCTTGCTATCAAACCAACGATGTCCAAATGCTAGATATCCTTTTGCTTCTAATGGTTTATCGGGATGATAAACCATTTTGACATGATTAATTTTTCTAAAAAATGCACTGACTGCTTGGTCACTAAAAAAAGCATCACCCCAATTGAGATGGTTAGGCCACAAGGCGGGCTCAGATTCAGGTTGTGAAAACCCAGGCCAAGCGAGAAAAGCTTCTTTTTTAGAAGGGCTACATAATCCATTTTCAACTAAATAGTCAAAAAAGAATTGCCAACGTGGTTCATGCAAAGGTTGCTTATCAAAATAACATTCCAAACCTATCTGAGCATGGATAAGCTGACTCACATCCAAATTCAAAAAGCCAATCTTGTCTACCAAATGGGAAAGGGTTTGCACTAAATTTCCAAGTGTATCAGTCGGGCCGGACCAACCGATTTGCAGCAAATAATCTAAAATGTCTTCAGATTTAAGTTCTTCTATAATTATGCGTACGGCTTCAGTTGGACGAGAAAGCATGATACCAAGGTGGATAATCTGGGCACCTGCTGGTAGCGCATGAAGACACTGTTCGAGATTGGCCTCCAATTTTTTAGAAAAGGGACGATTGAATTGCCTGATAAGAGTAGAAATCAGCGTCAATATATTGTTGTCACTACCCATTTCCCGATTGAATTCAACAAAAAAACTTGGAATAGGTACTTCAGGAGGCTGTCCAGTGATATCAAATTCGAGTGCGAGGTGTTTCACACTCTGGGACAGAAAGGATGCCGGTTCAAGCCATTCAGACTGAAATGCTTGAAGCGTTTGCCAGATGGGATGGGTTAAAAATTGTGGAGGTAGAGTATTGAGGTGACGTGGCAAAGAAACAAATAAATCAACTTCCTGATACGAATTTGCCCCTAAACGACATTCAAATCCGGCATAAGAAAAAGGGGGTAAAACCTGGGCTAATGCTTGGAGGTGAGATAGGGCGTTAGGTGTAACCAAGTTAGAATGAAGGTGGGGAGTGATAACCTTTAGGTAATCTTCCATTGAATTCATAAATAAATCCTACACACGGTAAAGGGTATGTGAATTGAAGGATTGGCATGAAAAACCTCCAAGGTGTTGAAAACCTTGGAGGTTGGCATTAAACACTCAAAGTTTCAAGCCTAGTCTCAACTTGTTACGGGTAACGGTAGGTAAGGTACAATGAGTGGTGCAACTGTTTCAATCTGCTTCTGTGATAACTTCCTAGCCGGTTGACGCGCTGCCGAGACGGCCTTGACTTGTTCAACCGTAAACGCGTAGCCCGTTTCTTTGCCCAGCTTCACGGCTAATTGGGCAAATTGCTCTGCGTCAGTGGCCTCTTTGAGTTGATCTTGCAAGGCAAAGTCTTGTATAACACGTTGTTGGAATTGTTTCACATTGTCTATAGACATTTTATTTCCTCATATTGACAGGCTGAAAATTGTGATTTGATTGAAACCTCTATCACAACGTCTTACCCTTCAAACAATAACGCTTGAAAAAGTGAAGACAGTTTGAGTGTGATAGGCGACTGACACGACAATCTTTGCCGGCAGTGGCCTCAATAAATCACTTTATTTCCCCTTGTTAGATAGAAATCACCCAGCATTGTCTACTGGGCCTTTCTACTTTTTTATAGTTATTATAAATTTGTTCAATCTTATGAGTAACTCAAGCTGATTAACCTATCCCGCTTTTTTTGATTTTGAGAATCAAAAATCGTATGCCTAAACAGCGTTCTCAAAACGGCCGTATCCTAAGCATCAGAATTTGGCCATCACGCAAACCCTCTATCCACAACTTAACTCAATAACCGCCTGTTTTGCATGACAAGTGTAGTCCGCATTAGGAGGTTTAGAAACGGAAACTATTTAACGGAAACTATTTTTGATAGTAATAAATCAAACGGCCAAGTCAAGAAACGAGGCACACCACAAGCAATGCTTTCTTGCTGAAAGCCAAACGAACTTGTTTTATGCACTTAACCCGCTTGACCAAAACGTTCTCAGAACAGTGGCATCGATCCATTAGTGCTTGGCAACGAAAGCAAAGTCTATTGTTGAAACTGCCCAACATTGAGGCCTATTTCTTTTTGTGATGTTATACTTAGCATCGTCATAAGGTCGCGATTACTTTGACAGACACAGCCAACAGCTTTTCACGCCAAAGATTTTGCGCGCAAAATCTTTGGCGTGAAAGCAGTTGTCTAAAAGCTCAAGTCAGGTGGTGGTGACTAAACCTATCTCTAGCGAGATTTCGAGCGCCAAAAGCGCAAATTGACTTATACTGTCCACTGTTATAATTCTTCGTGTTTTGTTAGTCACCTTTAGGTGACTTAAGCTGTAAGACAACTGCTTTAGCTGTTGGCTATTAAGCTATTAAGTTAAAAAAAAACGCAATTTATGACAGTGCTAAGTATATGAATGATGAGCTCTTGAAAATTTGCAGACACCCACTCTTCATTCCCGCATAGAACAAATTTTTTGTTGAGAGAATCAGAACGGTATGACAAAAAAACGCTTCTGGCCGATAAGCAAAAACGGACGCTATTCTACTATCATTAGAAAAAATGTAAAGACTTATTTGTATAATTTTTTTAATTGAAAGATAAAATGATTTTATGGCTATAAAATGATAATTTTATAATTTATTAATATACTTATTTCAACGTGTTAATCGGGTTGAAAACATTCAAGAAAAGTAACCATAAGCACTTTTTATCATTTGGGTTTATTTATTTAAATATAAATATTTGAATATATTCAAAACTAATCATTTTTTTCATTTTTCTTATGATTTGTATTCAATATATTCTTAATGCCCTCATAAATTAAATTTTGGATAAATAATATCAATCTATCACTGTTCACTTATCAGTTATCAAAACATTGATATATTTTTATATTCAATATTAAAACAATTGTTCTTTTAAACTATAGCCTAAGCTTCAGATAATAATATATACTTCTTAGTTTTTTAATTTCACCGCCAACCGCCAACAGCCAATAGCTTTTCACGATTTCACGCTAAAGTTTCGCTTCGCGAAACTTTAGCGTGAAATAAAGATTTTGCTTCAATCTTTTTTGTTTTGGCAATAATTACAAATCAGTAACTTAGTGACTTAAAGGCGCATTCCCAAAAAAAGGGTTATTATTAATCCCAATCAGGCTGTCGCAAAATAACAGGCATTCCAATTGCGCCTTCGCGAAAATCAATTTTGTCTGAAAATCAGGCCGTCGCAAAATCAATTTTGCACTCCAATTGCGCCTTCGCGAAAATCAATTTTGTCTGAAAATCAGGCCGTCGCAAAATAACAGGCATTCCAATTGCGCCTTCGCGAAAATCAATTTTGTCTGAAAATCAGGCCGTCGCAAAATATATTTTGCACTCCAATTGCGCCTTCGCGAATAATTAATTTTGTCTGAAAATCAGGCCGTCGCAAAATAACAGGCATTCCAATTGCGCCTTCGCGAATAATTAATTTTGTCTGAAAATCAGGCCGTCGCAAAATAACAGGCATTCCAATTGCGCCTTCGCGAAAATTAATTTTGTCTAAAAATCAGGCCGTCGCAAAATCAATTTTGTACGAAAATCGGGCCCGTCATGATTTATCTTGATAAACAATGCTTGGTGTACATTCCCACTGCACTGTGGTTATACTGTTCACCGTTACACAAGCGCTTTTACCTTTTGGAAAAATCCATTCCACATTGAGGAATGCTATTATTTGGTTAGTCACCTTTAGGTGACTTGATCTTTTTATTGACTTGACTCATAAGACACTTTTTTATTAAGTACTGAACCATAAATTTTCAGGTATTTAAAAAAAAAGAAAGGGGGCTTGGTTGTAAAATACCTGTTTATTTGTGCTTCAGTACTTATTAGTTATTTATTAATTAAGGAGAAACCGTTATGAAAATGGTGACAGCCATTATTAAGCCCTTTAAACTTGATGATGTGCGAGAAGCACTTTCCGAGATTGGCGTACAAGGTATCACGGTGACTGAAGTCAAAGGGTTTGGTCGTCAAAAAGGCCATACGGAATTGTATCGTGGGGCAGAATACGTGGTCGATTTTTTACCCAAGGTAAAAATTGAGGCTGCAGTGAGTGAAGACGCGCTTGAGCAAGTTATTGATGCCATTACGAAATCGGCTAACACCGGCAAAATTGGAGATGGAAAAATTTTTGTTTCTAATCTTGAGCAAGTCATTCGCATTCGTACAGGAGAGACGGGTACAGATGCACTTTAAGTAGAGACGCGATGCTTCGCGTCTCCTCGAAGACACATCGTAGAGACGCGATGCTTCGCGTCTCCTCGAAGACACATCGTAGAGACGCGATGCATCGCGTCTCCTCGAAGACACATCGTATAGACGCGAAGCATCGCGTCTCCTCGAAGACACATCGTATAGACGCGAAGCATCGCGTCTCCTCGAAAACACATCGTATAGACGCGAAGCATCGCGTCTCCTCGAAGACACATCGTATAGACGCGAAGCATCGCGTCTCCTCGAAGACACATCGTATAGACGCGAAGCATCGCGTCTCCTCGAAGACACAT
>QNEL01000096.1 GCA_003645185.1 Candidatus Parabeggiatoa sp. nov. 3 | reverse complement strand
GGTATTTTAATAGAAGCAATCGGGGCAACCACAAGGGATTGCCCCTACAACCGTACCCGTAGGGGCAATCCAGGGCGAATGCCCAAAATACCTGTTTATTTGTGCTTCAGTACTTAATTTAAACTTTTATGTATTTCACGCTAAAGTTTCGCTCCGCGAAACAAAGCGCGTGAAATGGTGGGTTCGCGCCAAAAGTTTTGCGCGCAAAACTTTTGGCGCGAAACGTGTTTTTGTTGCCCACCATCTAATTGATTGCGCTGATTATCTTAATTTAAAAACCACGGGCACAATTACCCAACCGCTTACCGTTTTACCTGCCTTTTTTGCGGGTACAAAGCGCCATCGATTCACGGCTTTACGTGCGGCGTTATCTAGTCGAGTTGAACCACTGGATTGGTGGAGTTTTACTAAAGCCGCTCTCCCTTGTTGATTCACTTTAACCCGTAATAAGACTTTTCCTTCTTCACCGCGTCGCTTTGAAATTCTTGGATAAGCAGGGGGCGGGTTGTGTAAATAAGCCGCTTTATAAGATGGGGGGGTGGTGGCAACTTTGAGCTGTCTTCCTGCACGACGGCTATTACCTTGCCCTCCTTGACTCGAATGGGCTGTTCTGATCGGTTTTGCAACCGGTTGAGCTATTGCAGTTTGCCTAGTTGTCGGCATTGGCAGGGTTTGAGCCACGGGAATTGAGTGTGAAACGGTTTGTCGCTTTACCGATTTCGTTTTGGGCTTTACCCTTCGTGTCTTGGTTTTAGATTTTTTCACCCACTTCTTTCGTTTCTTGACAATTTTCTTCACCTTTTTAACCCGTTTAACCCGTTTAACCTTTTTAACCTTTTTGACAGGTTTTTTGAGAATGGGTTTTTTAGGAGCGGGTTTAACGGTTTGCACCGGTGGTGGCGTTTTCACAGGCGGTGGTGGTGTAATCAAATTCACCATAATCGGCTTTGGTATCGGTAAAGGGGTTTTTGCCGGTGCCTGTTGTATCAAGTGCCATAATAATAAGCCGTGTAATGCGAATATTGCTAATCCAATAAATACCGTTTTTAAAGCTTTAACAATTATCATAATTTATCAATACAAAGTTTACAAATTGGAACGTCAATTTTGATCTAAACGCTAAAGACGCTAAAGACGCTAAAGACGCTAAAGAGGGTAATAATTTGCGTCTCTTGCGCCTCTTGCGTCTCTTGCGCCTCTTTTTCACGCAAAAGTTTTGCGCGCAAAACTTTTGCGTGAAAAGTTATTTTTTTAACATTAATAAATCGAGCATCTCATTCATTTGAATCCAATAATAAACAATCCAAATGCAATGATTATTGCGCCAACCAGTTTACGAACGATCCGTTGATGGACAAATCGTTTTAAGGAGGGTGCCATTACGCCTAAAACCAGTGATAGCGGTAAGGTGCCTAGCCCAAAAGCTAACATCATTAACCCACCTTGCCATGCGTCGCACGAGACTAAAGAAAATGCGAGAATGCTATAAACTAATCCGCAGGGTAGCCAGCCCCATACTAAACCAAATCCAAGAGCTTGTAATGGACATTTAACGGGTAGCAAACGGTGTCCAAGGGGTTCAATTCTACGCCAGATATGGGCCCCTAGCTTTTCTAGGATGGCGAGTGCTTGCCACCATTCGCCCAGATATAAGCCTAAGACAATCATAAATAAACCCGATATCCATTTCATCACTAAATGCGGGTTATTGAGTGATAGCATCTGTAAAACTTGTGCCCCCAAAAAACCTATCAAGATGCCGGCCGCTGTGTAGCTTATGATACGCCCTAAATTATAAGTGAGTAGGTAGAAGCCTAAACGAAAAGCGGATTGCTGCACATTTGCGGGTAAACTCATACTTAAAACGCCAACAATACTGCCACACATGCCAATACAGTGCGTTGCGCCCAGTAATCCAGCTAAAAAGGCCGAGAAAAAAGTCAATTCTGTTAACATGGTTAATTACAATGGTTCTTGTAGGGGCAATCCCTTGTGGTTGCCCTTCGATTCAATCGCCTATGTGTAAAATTTATTTTGCATCGGCTCGAATTTCAAACCCAATTTATTTTGCATCGGCTCGAATTTCAAACCCAATTTATTTTGCATCGGCCCGATTGGAATGCATGTTATTTTGCATCGGCCCGATTGGAATGCCTGTTATTTTGCATCGGCCCGATTGGAATGCCTGTTATTTTGCTTCGGTGTGATTGAGATTAATAATGACTTTTTTGAAGAATGCGCCCCATTAATAACGTATTCCCCCCTACTTCTATTCAATCGCATATTTTTTTAACCGATATAATAACGTATCCCGCGTTAATCCTAATAACCGTGCCGCTTGAGTTCGATTGCCATAAGTTTTTTGAAGGGCTTGGCGAATCATTTGTATTTCTAAACTCTGCAAATTCAGGCCTGTGTCTGGCAAAATGAAGCCTTCAATTTGTTGAAACAGGGCCGTTTTTTGTGATCGAAATTCTCGCGGTAAATGTTTTGTTTCAATGGTTTGTTTGCTGAATAAAATCACCATACGTTCACAAAAATTGCGAAGTTCTCGAATATTGCCCTCCCAATGATAATGGCGTAATTGCTTCATTGTCGCTTTACTATAACGCGGTGGGGGTAATTCATGCTGTTGCGCTAATTGTTCTGTGAAAGTGTGTAGTAGTTGTTCTAAATCATCTAAACGTTGGCGTAATGGGGGTAATTCTAATGGCACAATATTTAAACGGTAATAGAGGTCGGGTCTAAATTTGCCCTGTTGTGTTTGTGTGTATAAATCACGGTTCGTCGCGGCAATAATACGGGTATCAACCTGTTCTAGCTGCGTTTTGCCTAATACTTGACATTCGCCCGTTTCTAAAAAACGTAATAACTTGGCTTGAATCGAGATCGGTAATTCACCGATTTCATCTAAAAATAAAGTGCCACCATGAGCCGCTTGTATTCGCCCTTTTTGATCGGCCACTGCCCCTGTAAAGGCACCTTTTCGATATCCAAATAATTCAGATTCTGCCAACGTTTCGGGTAGGGCCGCGCAATTAACAGCAATAAATGGGCCTGACACACGGCGACTATGGTGATGAATGGCTTGTGCTAATAGTTCTTTACCGGTGCCACTTTCTCCCAAAATGAGTACGGTTACGTTTGTCAATGCGGTTATACGAGCCGCACGAATAACGCTACAAAACTCGCTTGATTGTCCTAATAAATTATCAAAAAAATCTGATTTGTCCATTTGATTTGAGTTATTTGTCCATTTAGATTTGAGTTTTTATGTTTAAGCCTCGTTTAATGAGCCAAAGGGGGTTTTATATCACACAATACTGTGTGATATCACACACTCGTTTTTTAAAATGAATGATTTTATATTAGACATTATACCGATTTAAGTTAAGTGCTTGATTTGATTAGTTTTCTCAAAATTAGAATTTTAAATAAATCAATGAGTTACGTTAAATCGCTATAAACTCTATTGTCTTGATACTCGAACGTCAAGTTTTCGGTAAAAAGTGACAAAGCAAAGTAAAATGGCACTTATAGCATTTTGGTGTGACAATACATCCAGAGTAGGGGCAAGCCGTAGCGAAAGCCCTCTTTTGTATTTAACCCAATCGCAAAATGCTATAGTTAGACTAACTAATTGTTTTGGCTTAATAAAATAATTTGTTTATCTTTAAAAAATCATAATAACTGATAAAACGATTGCATACAAATTGGTAGTGTGTTTTAATATGTTTCGTTTTCGACACCTCACGAAAGTCATTACAGAGCTTACCACCTATCAGTTTGCAAATTCGGTCAAAAAGGCACACATTTACAGTGTATTTAATATCAGAGTATTAATTGAAAAATCAAATTCACGCTTTCACGATTTCACGCTGAAGTTTCGCTTCGCGAAACTTCAGCGTGAAATAAAGTTTTTGCGCGCAAAAACTTTTGCGTGAAAAGTTGCGCGCTACTTTTGCGTGAATTACTTATTCTCTGTGGTACTCTGTGGTACTCTGTGTCCTCTGTGTTGAAAAAAAAGTGTCGGGCCAAACTGATAGGTGCTAAGCATTACAGAGATTGTCAATATTAAGCTAATAACGAATGTATTTAGAGTATGAAAATGTCAGAATGGGACATTGCTCAATCACGAGCACTTTATAATATTGAACGTTGGGGCGAAGATTATTTTGATATTAATGAAAATGGCGAAATAACCGTTTCTCCAACACCAAAACAATCGGCTATCAGTCTTTATCAGTTAGCACAGGATTTGAAAAGTCAGGGATTTTCTTTGCCAATATTGGTTCGCTTTCCTAGCATTTTGCATCATCGCGTGGAAAGTTTATACAATGCTTTTATGACTGCTATGCAGCAGGAGAATTACCATGCGAATTATACTGCTGTGTATCCGATTAAAGTCAATCAACAACAGCATGTCGTTGAAGCTATCTTAAATGCTGAACAAGGGCAAGTTGGACTAGAAGCAGGCAGTAAATCAGAATTGATGGCTGTACTGGCTTTAGCTCCTAAAAATAGCATCGTCATTTGCAATGGTTATAAAGATCGTGAGTATATCCGTTTAGCTCTAATTGGGCAGCAAATGGGAATACAGATCTATTTAGTCATTGAAAAAGCTTCAGAGTTAAAACGGATTATTGAAGAAGCTAATAATTTAGAGGTCGTACCCCGTTTGGGTATACGAGTCAAATTGGCTTCTGTAGCTAAAGGCAAATGGCAAGACAGTGGGGGAGAAAAATCTAAGTTTGGTCTAAATTCTGCTCAAATTTTAGAGGTTATTGCTCTCATTAGTGAAGCTGGCTTCATAAATAGTTTGCAATTAATGCACTTCCACATCGGTTCCCAAATTCCTAATATTCGTGATATTCAAAAAGGCTTATATGAGGCTGGTCGTTATTATGCAGAGTTACGTGCTTTAGGCGTTCCTATTCATACCGTTGATGTTGGGGGTGGTTTAGGAATAGATTATGAAGGTATGCGATCACGTCGTCCTTGTTCAGTTAACTATAGCATTCAAGAATATGCGAATAATGTTATTTATGAATTTAGCGAGATTTGTAATACATTAAACTTGCCAAAACCTAGTATTATTACTGAGACTGGCAGAGCAATAACGGCTCATCATGCTGTGTTGATAACCAATATTATTGACATTGAACCGATATCTGAGACAATGACAGTCCAATCTGCTTCTACGACTGATCCAGATATTATTCAAGATTTGTGGCATCAATTAAATAATCTCAATCAGTATTCCGCTTTAGAAGTTTATCATAATGCGGTATATTGGTTAAGTGAAATACATAGCATGTTTTCTTATGGTGTCATCAATCTCAGGCAACGTGCTCATGCTGAACAGTTGTATTATGCGATTTGTTGGCAAGTCAGGGATTTATTACAAACCAATCCTCATGCCCGTGCCTATCGTGAAGTGCTTGATGAACTTAATGATAAATTGGCCGATAAATATTTTGGTAATTTTTCCCTATTTCAGTCAGTACCAGACGCATGGGCAATAGAACAATTATTTCCTATCGTGCCTCTACACCGCTTAAATGAATATCCCAGTCGTCGGGCCACTTTACAAGATTTAACTTGCGATTCTGATGGACAATTTAAAAATTATGTGAGTAGTGATGGGATTGATACCAGCTTACCAGTCCATACTCTTATTCCCAATGAACCGTATTTAATGGGTATCTTTTTGGTAGGTGCTTATCAAGAAATTTTAGGCGATATGCACAATTTATTTGGAGATACCCATTCTGTTAGTATCCTTATGACAGCAGAGGGTAGTTATAAAGTAATAGCTCCCATAAAAGGTGATACTGTACGAAAAATGTTAAATTATGTTGGTTTTGATACTGGGTGGTTATTGAATGCTTACCGTCAACGTTTACAAACCGCCCCTTTAAACGCAGAACAAAGGCAGTTATACTGGCAAGAATTAGAAGCGGGATTGGATGGCTATACTTATTTTGAAATGTAGTTTAAAAAACGCCATAATTTCCAAAACGTTGAATCAAACCTGCCAAGTTTTTAAAACTTGGCAGGTTTAATTGCCTATTTATATTGGGTGTAACCTTTACTTGATGTAGAGCAAAATTCCATATAATTTTTTCAATATGTTATATTTTATAATGAATGTTTAGCAAACTGGCAGTTGTATCATTTTTACTACAACTAAAATAACTGATTGATTATTACAATACCTTCTCCAATATTAAAAATTAGCCATTTCCCAAAAAAATTTTAGCAAAATCAGTTAAAAATTCACATTGGCTCAAAATTTACGATTTTTACAATTTGGCGAAGGTATTGTTATTAAATTGACATCAAATGGAGGTTACACCCATTTTATTTTATGCACATTCCTAAGGATCGATGAAAAATTAACTTCCCCCAATATCTTCTATAATAATAACATCGGCATACAAGTGGCCGAATTTTTATTTTTACCTAATTATGCAATTGGTATCGCGGCAGCGTCCTATGTGAGCAGATTTTTAGGTGCCAATCGTTCAGACATTGCACGAGCGATTACTTACCGGATATTATTGGGGATAACATACATGGGCGTGTTAGGAATACCATTATGGTTTTTCGGTGAGTCCATCGCACGTTGGTTCAGCGCGGATAACGCCGTCGTATATCAAGCCGGGCTCATGTTCAAAGTAATCGCTTTGTTTCAAATATTTAATGGTATCAATATCATTTTACGCTCAGCACTAAGCGAGGCTGGGGATACACTAATACCCACTTTGTTTTTGATAGCTTGTGCAGCAGGAATAATGTTTCCAGCGGCAATACTATTATCACAACTAATCGAACCCGGGTTAGTTGGTGCTTGGATTGGCGCATTTATTTATCTGGTAGCATTAAGCGTGATGATAATATATCGCTACCAAAGTAATAGATGGATTGTCATTTTTTCACTTGCCCAAAAATAAGGTAGTGGCCCTCAGTTTCCGTGATAACCTACTTTTGCTTATTTTGAAAAGAAGCTCTTTAAGTCTCTTGTGTCATTGGTGTTCTCGCTAATGATACTTCTGTTAGTAACTGGAATGACTAATTTGTGTATAAACAATTTTTACAATGTAGAAAACTGTGGAATCGCTTCGTTTTTTGGGTACTTTGAATATGTCAATATTTTTTCCCGATACGAAAGAATCTTCATCACGAAAACTTAGGATTCTGTACTGAGTAATAACTTATTTTGAGGAATATAACAATATGTTACCAATTCCCCTTTTATTTGCAAGTTCTGCGGTTGGGGTGTATGCGAGTATAAAGGCATACAAAAAAATCATCGTGAAAAAAAGTCAGGCTTTTTTATCAAATGCTGACAAACAAGCGCTTGAACCGCAAACAAAAAAAATGCTCACTGTTACCAGTGAAGATGAAATCAGTCAACTGGAACAAGAAACTAATCATTACTTGTCTGTATCGTCAGTTGCACTGGGTTTTGCAGGTGCGGGAATCTTATTTTTTCCGCC
The DNA here is from genome assembly GCA_003645185.1 of Candidatus Parabeggiatoa sp. nov. 3. Lineage (GTDB taxonomy): Bacteria > Pseudomonadota > Gammaproteobacteria > Beggiatoales > Beggiatoaceae > Parabeggiatoa. The sequence goes on along the minus strand of QNEL01000096.1, from coordinate 12,474 downwards.
ACTCACACTCCTTAGTGTACCGATTAGTATTTATGCAGCCTTACCTATTTTCAAAGCCGCTTATAAAGGCATTACTGAAGAACATAAGTTAAAAGTAGCAGTAATTGATTCCGTCGCTATCATAGCTGGATTGATGACGGGCTACTATTTTATTATGGCTTTTAGTAGCTTTATTTATTTCTTAGCAGCCAAGCTTTTGGACAAAACCAGGGATACGACTCGAAAAAACTTGGTTAATATTTTCAGCGATCAACCCCGTTTTGTTTGGTTGGTAAAAAACGGAGTTGAGATTGAAACGCCAGTCGATGAGTTGCAGGTGGGTGATATTGTCGTGGTTAATGCGGGGGAAATGATACCCGTAGATGGTATGATTACCAAGGGCATGGCTACCATAGATCAACAAGCCTTAACGGGAGAGGCACAACCTGATGAAAAAGTAGTCGGTGATCAAGTGCTTGCCGCCAGCATTGTCTTAACTGGACAAATTCATATTAAAGTTGAAAAAGCTGGGGTAGCAACGATTGCCGCCCAAATCGGTGAAGTCCTAAATCGTACTACAGAATTTGAAATGTCTCTCCAAACACGTAATGAGGAAATGTCTGAAAAAACGGTATTACCAACCTTGGCGACTGGTGCCCTTGCTCTTTCTACGTTAGGGGTTTATAGTGCCGTGGCGGTGTTGAGTTCCAATTTTTCAGAAATCATTCGGATTACCACTTCTATGGGTATGTTGAATTTTATCAATCTGGCTTCTAAAAAGGGTATTCTCATTAAAGATGGACGCTCATTAGAATTACTTAATCAGATCGATACCGTTGTTTTTGACAAAACAGGGACACTTACTTTGGAACAACCCCATTTGAGCCAGATTTATATTTGTAATGGCGTGACAGAAAATGAGGTATTGAGATACGCGGCAGCGGCGGAATACAAACAAAAACATCCTGTTGCCAAAGCGATTTTGCAAGCCGCCAATGAAGGTTCTTTAGAATTACCTGAAATTGATGAAAGTCAGTATGAGATTGGCTATGGGATCAAAGTCAAAATAAATGATCAAATCATTCAAGTCGGCAGTCACCGGTTTATGGAGGTTGAGAAAATAGCCATACCGGTTGAAATACTCACGCTACAAAAGAACAGTCATGAACAAGGTTATTCAACCGTTTATGTAGCAAGAGATAAGCAACTGGTGGGCATGCTTGAATTGCATCCCACAATTCGCCCTGAAGCTAAAAAGATTATTCAACAATTACAGCAACGTCATTTATCTACCTACATTATTTCCGGTGATCATGAACAACCGACTAAACAGTTGGCTGAAAAATTAGGTATTGACAACTACTTTGCCAATACTTTGCCACAAGATAAAGCCAATTTAATTGTGCAACTACAACAAGAAGGTAAATCAGTGTGTTTTATTGGGGATGGGATCAATGATTCTATTGCCTTGAAAAAGGCAGAAGTCTCTATTTCCTTACGCGGTGCTTCAACAGTCGCTACCGACACTGCTCAGATTATTTTAATGGATAAAAACCTCACGCAATTGGCTTATTTATTTGAACATGCGAAACTTTTTGAAAATAATCAGAAAAGCAGTTTAGCAAGTGCCTTTGTGCCGGGGGTAATTAGTGTGGGAGGAATATTTTTCTTACATTTTGGTGTTTTCAGTGCGCTTCTGCTCTACAACGTCAGTCTTTTTGCTGGTGTAGGTAATGCATTATTGCCTTTAATTAAAGGCTCAAAATAAATCCTCAGTACCTTACCACCTATCAGTTTTCTATAATGCTTCGCGTGTAGAGACGCGATGCTTCGCTCGAAGCGTCTTCGCGTCGAAACGAAAAACAATCCCTTCTCCACTTTTGACAAACTGATAGGTGGTAAGCCCTCATTACTGGGATCGTTAAGTCGTAATAATAATAAAATCAATAAGTTATCGTATTGAGCGTCTGTTCATTTTTTGAATGACTATTTTGGAAAATGCCATTCTAATGATCCCAGTGTCTTGAACTTCGTTTAGCTGAGCACACCGAAGGTTCGTTAAACTTCGGCTCGAAGCTATGCGAAATCATCCGTTGTACTAATCTATCATTTGTATTTCTAAACTCTGCAAATTCAGGCCTGTGTCTGGCAAGCCTTTGTTGAAACAGGGCCGGGTGAGCGAAATTATCGCTGTAAATGGTTTGTTTCAATGACTGGCTTGCTGAATAAAATCTACATTTAAGATGGTGGGCAACAAAAACCCTTTACCCACCCTACATTTTTAATGATCTGCGCTGATCATGATAATCAGCGTCATCAGCGTTCTATCAAAAAAATCAACATGCTATCTAGTACTCTGTCAATTTTGTTTTGATGGGTACAGTTATCAGTTATCAGTTCCACGCAAAAGTTGAGGCAAACAAAAACTTTTGCGTGGAAATCAGTTATCAAAAATCATATACACTGTAGATAATTTATTTGTTTCGTATCATGATCTTAAAAATTCCTTTCTTTAATATATTAATGTTATCTTTATAAAAATTTATAAGTCTCTGAACAATAAATACAAATATGATGAAAAAAAACTTGACGATGTACTAGAGTTTGTAAGTCTCATCAGTTTGTCTTTACAATAAATAGAGAAGTTCAATGTTTTGATAACGGATAACTGATAACTGACAAATATTACCCCTCAAAACAAACTTGACAATGTACTAGGTGTCTCAATGAGTGGATTCGTTCCAGGTTGCACAAGTGTGCTGACAGCAATTAGAAAATAGAGTACAACAAAAGCTTGAAAACGAGAATAAAACTGGGATACCAGGCTCATTAAACTTTCCCTACCAATTGATTGAATTGCAGGTAACGCGGTGCATTGATTTTCAACATTTTTTCAGGGCTGTCATGCAAACCTGATAGGGGAGGTAAGCGGCTGGGTTTTTTAGCGATGCCAATTTCCCGGATACTGACAAAACGGGCTTGATAAGCCTCTGGATTCAAAAAATCTGGCCGTGCCCAAAACGTCTTTCCAATTGCACGACAATATGCAATCACACATTCCGCACCTTGTAACTGGTGAATGATTTCTTTCTCGGTATTGCCTTTGCCTCTTTTCATTTCAATATACACAATCCAATTGATGTTTTTAGCGTGAGCAATAATGACAAAATCAGCCCGTTTACATTCTCCTTTGTGATTGTTGAAAATGACATAAGGAGCTGGAAATTTATCGGTTTTAATCACAATGGCTTGTTCCGGCATACCATTGATTGTCACCGAATACCCTTTATTAATCGCATCGGCTGGCTCACTCAGCGTCACAATTTTTTTACCATAAGGGCTCTCCTCAAGTGCAATCAAAACATCCGTTTTAAACAATTCACGCAGTGTGTCGAAGTCAGACATCAGTCATTTCCCCCCCACACAATGGTTTCCTGAATCCGGTTCATCTCGTTAATCGTCTCATCAAAGCTGCGGGCTTCAATGCCTAGCACCGGGTCGATATTCGCGGCGGTTAGCGTTTGACAGCGGCTTTGCTCTCCTTCCAAGTTCACCAAAGCTTCTTCCGCAATATAGGCCTTGATTTGATCTGCCGCAATCAATTCTTCCGCTTGATAGCTTTCCTGTTCAGCGATTTGCTTTAGATAAGGTTTATCCTGATTGAGCATGATCAAGGTATTTAATTCTTTGACAATATAGTCGCTATGGGTGGTGAGAAATATCTTGAGCCCCAAATTCACTAAACGGGCGAACAGACGGGCAATCCGGCGTTGGTTTTCCGGGTGCAGATTCAATTCTGGTTCATCTATCATCAACAAATCACCAGGTTGAGCAACATGGCGCAGATAAAAGCCAATATCTAGCAGGGAACGTACCGCACTGGAACTTTCATCCATCGTCAACTTGATCCGTTTATCTTTCGGTTTAAAATAAAGCTCATCATTGTGTGTGATCGTATATTCACCACCGATGATATTGGAGAATTCAGCTAAGACTTCAGGATGTCGTTCTTTCAGAAAACTGTTTTTTTGGGCAATGGTTTCCAGTTGCCGGGTAAAGTCCACGTTATGCTCAACTGGCAAGGCGTAGTCTTTATAGCCTTTCAACAACAATTCCCTCGGATTGAAGTTTTTGTCGGCCTGACTCATTTCTTCCAAGAGGCTGTTACGGGCAAAATTCAGTTCTTGACGAAAAATCGCTGCACCGGTGCGCTCTGCGCTCGCAATAAAAGGCTTTGGAAAAGAACGTTCAAAAATAATTTTGTTGATGGCATCGGCAATGACTCGCTTAATCATTGTTGTGGGGAACTTCACTTTTTCCTGAGCCACTAACAGAGACACGATCAGTTCCATGCTGTTTTCTACCTTAGAGAGAGAGAAAAGCTCAGCGTTGGCCGTCTGTATTTTGCGTTCAAAAGACGCTTTAATCGCTATTTTATCGCTTTCCAACAAGACTCGAAATTCACTGTTTTGGAAATGTTCTGAATTGGCGGCAAAAATTTTCGGTAGTTGCTGGGTGTAAGCCAGACAACCTTGCTTAAGAATGTCATGGGCTTGCCGGAGATAGGTTGTGATATCAATATGAACCACGCCGTCGCTTAGCAAGTTTTCAATGCTTTGGTCAGAAACTTCGACGATCAATTTTTGCTGCCAAGTCTGTAAAAATCCAAACAACGCATAAGTTGCATAAGTTTTACCAGTGTTATTGCCACCACAGATAATCGTCAAATCACCCAAGGTGAATTCCGCTTGTTTTAAAGCACCCAGATTTTTGATTTGTATTTTCACTTCATAACCTCTTAATTCTAATTTCTAATTCTAATTTTGATTGATGTTTCCAAGGGCAATAACAAAGGTTTACCCCTAAAAACGCTACTCTAGGTAGTCCCTACAAACCAATGGATGTGTTCAAATAGTGGGAATTGAGATGTATTAAAAGCCACGGAATGACACTTCAATGCACGGAATATTTTTCCGTGTATTGAAGTGTATTGAAGTGGCAAAATCGAACCGAAGCCACTCACACAAGTCATTGATTTGTAAGTAAGCCACGGGTTTGTAGGGACTACCCCTGTTTTGTATTGAAACCAATAGAAAAACGCTATATCACACACTATTGCGTGATATCACACATTCATTGAGTCTTCATTAAAGTTTTTGTTGTCTATTATATTGATTTTTAAGTGAAAATGACTTTAAAAGGATAAGGCATGAGAAATGCTATCAGTCACTTTTCATTTTTTTTTCTATAGTACAACATCTATAGTACAACGGATTGACGGAATAAGCGTATTTTTTTTAGGTTAATTGGATTTTGAAATGGTTCTGATTATAACGAATTTTTGGGACTCATTTAAAAGCACAAATCCGTTTATTCCGTTAATCCGTTGTACTAATCAGTTTTAATTATAACGAATTTTTGGGACTCATTTAAAAGCACAAATCCGTTTATTCCGTTAATCCGTTGTACTAATCTACCGCTATAAAAGCTAAACAAATTATGACCAATCGTTCTTTAATTTTAGCCCTATTCGCCATTACGCCAATAACACTATTGGCTGAGGAACCGACTACCTTGGCTCCTGTCACTGTGGAAGGCGATTATTTACCCGAGCCCGGCATTTCAGAACAAGAAACAGAAGAAATCATGGGCACACCGGCTGATGCCGGCGATTTTCTACGCAGTATTCCTGGTGTTTCGGGTACCCGTATGGGTGGACATGGCATTGATCCCATTATTCGGGGGCAAAGCCAAAATCAACTCAATATCTTACTTGATGGGGCTTACGTTCATGGCGGTTGTCCGAATCGCATGGATCCGCCAACCAGCTATTCGCCTCTGGAAACTTACGACAGTGTGACAGTCATCAAAGGTTCGCAAACCGTTCGTTATGGCGGTGGGGGTAGTGGAGGTACTGTGCTATTGGAACGCAAAACGCCTCGTTTGAATGAAGGGCAATACTTTCGTGGGCAAGTGGGGGGCGGTTATACCACGAACGCTGATACTAAACATTTGTTCGGAGATGTGACGGCTGGCAATACGCAAGGCTTTGCTCGCGGTATGATTGAATATCAAGATGCGGCTAATTATAAAGATGGCAGTGATCATGAAACCCGTTCTGCCTACTCGACGCAAACAGGTAACCTCATTTTGGGTTATACGCCGAATGACAAAACGCGCTTAGAACTCGGTTTGGAAGCGAATCGCAATGACGATGTACTCTATTCGGGTGCTGGCATGGATTCCCCTCAAGGCGATAATGATACGATTCGTGTCAAATACAAAAATGAATGGGGAACGCAGGCCGAATTGTATTATTCTGAAGTCGATCATGTGATGGATAATTACAGTCTGCGGGAACTCACTGCGCCGATGAAAATGCGTGTACCGGCGAAATCCAAAACACAAGGTGGCCGGATCAGTCACGATTTACTGATGGAAAACGAGATGGAATGGACTTTAGGCTTGGATTATCAACACAATAATCGAGATGCGAATCGTTTTGTGGGCCCGCCCAGCGTCGCGAATCCGAGTACATTGCAATCCATTATGTGGCCTGATGTTGATTTAACACAGATGGGGATATTTGCAGAAATGCAAATGCCTGTGCGCGATGTCAATTTGTTCAAAGTCGGTTTACGCTATGATCGCGTCACTAGCGAAGCTAATCGCATTGCACAAGCGGCAATGGGTGGTATGACACCTAACCATTTATATCAAAAATATTATGGTAAACCGGCCGATGCCCATGATGAAAACAACATCGGCGGCTTTATTCGTTATGAACACGGTTTAGGCGATGAAGACGGTTTTGTATTTGCCAGTCTCAGTCGCAGTGTGCGTACTGCGGATGCCACGGAACGCTTTTTAGCCACGAATAACACTGATCTTGCCCAACGTTGGGTTGGCAATCCTGATTTAGCGCCTGAACAACATCATCAACTTGAATTGGGTATCGCTTGGCAACAAGATCGTTGGGATAGCAACGCATCGGTATATTATAACGATGTCACCGATTATATTTTGAGAGATCGCGCCCATGCACAAGATGGTATTTGGCAAAACGATAATGCGACGATTTACCGTAATGTGGATGCTGAACTCTACGGTTTTGAATGGGCAACCCGGATCAAATTGGACAAGTATTTCAGCGGCCGCTTCAGCCTTGATTACGTTCACGCGACGAACGCTAGCGATGATCGCCCCATTGCTCAAACGCCACCGCTTACCAGCACGATTAATCTAGAATATCAATACGCTCGGTTTCGTTTAGGCGGTAATCTACTGATCTCAGCTCAACAAACCCGAGTTGATGATAACATGCGCACGGGTAGCGGTTTGGATGCTGAAAAGACACAAGGATTCAATGTACTGGATTTGTATAGCTACCTAGACATCAACAAACAAACGGCGATCAAACTGGGTATCAACAACGTTCTTGATAGAACTTACGCCTACCATGTGAACCGCGCCAATGTTGATCCCTTCAATCCTGAGCCTATCCAAGTCAACGAACCAGGGCGAGCTTATTGGCTTAATCTTACGTTTACATTTTAACCAGAAAGGGGCAACCACAAGGGATTGCCCCTACGTTTAAATCACAATCGGGTTGATTTGCAATCGGGGTGATTAATTGGGTTTGATAGAATAGGGGAATGGTGGGCAACAAAAACACGTTTCGCGCCAAAAGTTTTGCGCGCAAAACTTTTGGCGCGAACCCACCCTACAAGAAAGAATGTTCATCAGTTCAATCAGCGTTCTATTTGATGTAAATGACGGCGAAAAATGTCTGCTAAGCGTTCAGTATTCCTTTGTAATTCATAGTGTTGTAGAACAGTCTTACGTCCAGCCTCACCAATTGTACGGCGTAAATCAGGTTTATCCATCAATAATGCAATGGCTTGTGTTAAGTCTTCGACAGAAGACGGGGGGACTAACATGCCATTTTCACCCCTTTTAATCAATTCTGGAACGCCAGTAATATGCGTGGTAATGCAGGGAATCTCCATAACCATCGCTTCCATCAAAACGACGGGTAGCCCTTCGGCAAAACTCGCTAAAACAAAGACATCAGCACTGGTATAAAACGTTAAAATCCGATCTTGGTTTACGGCCCCTTCAAAGAGAATGTGCTCTGTCAAGCCTTGCTGTTTGACTTCGTCTTCCAAAGCTTGACGATCTGGCCCATCTCCCACGTAGCGCAAGCGTAGAGTACGGCCTTGGGCGATGAGATTGCTTACCGCTTTCAGTAAAATAAATTGCCCTTTAACGGGTACAAGGCGACCGACACAAAGTATTTCAAATGGATTAGGCCGTTCCCGAAAAGGGCGCGGTGTAAATTGAGCCGGATCGACACCCAAGGGGCTGATTTCAAATTTATCCCAAACCGTAGGCGGTGATAACATCATGAGTTGGCTACGAGCAAAGTTGCTGATGCAGCAAATAAAATCAGCTTCTAAAATTTTGGGCTTCAAATAGTAAGTGAGCGTATTATAAAATTCATCAGGGCCATGTATGGTTATTGAGAATTTGATGGGAAAAATCTGTTTAGTAATCAATCCGACGGTGGCGGCCGCCATGCCAAAATGGATATGTAAATGCGAAAATTGATTGCGACGCATCCATTGTCCAATCATGACGGCTTCAACAAAATAGAAAAAGCCATACAATATTTTTTTAAAATCAAATTGGCCTAAACGCAGGGCAAAGGCTAATCCGCGTAAATAGGAAAGCGGTTGCGTTACCAGTGTATAAACATGGGCTTTTAAGGCCCCGATTACCCCGGCCTGTTTGACATAAAAGGTGTCAAGCTTTTCTTCACGTTCCGCCGCTGTCAAGCGTTCATCACTGCGATCTGGGGCATTGATAGAAGCGACTTTAATCTCAAAACCGAGACTTTGTAAAGTGCGTATTTCACGCAAAATAAAGGAATGAGAGATAGCGGGATATTGGCTAACGAGGTAAGCAAGACGAATTGCGTTCATAACAGTTTCGTTTTTTGATTTTTGGTTTGTCGATTAGATCGTTCTAGTTATAGGAGATAGAACGCTGATTTAACTGATGATCATGATCAACGCTGATTAAAAAAATCAGCATTATCAGTGTTTTATCATAAAACAATCAGTGTCAATCATGACAATCAGCGTTCTATCTCAACTTGATGAGTCGTACTCAATTCTTGATACAATGCGATCCCTTGCTCTATTTTAGCATCCCAACTATAAAGCAGCTCGGAACGAAGTCTGCCGTTGATTCCTCGTTGTCGCCACACATCCGGATGTTCAAAAATATCAGACAAGGCTTCAACCAAGCCCGCGATAACGCCTGATGCGCCACCTTCTGGTGGTATAGCCTGACCGACTTGATCATCTACCAATTCCCCAGGCCCACCATATTTAACGGTCAATACGGGTCGGGCACAAGCCATCGCTTCAATCAAGACTGCCCCTCCAGATTCTCGTACAGAAGGCAAACATAACAGATGGGCGGCATGTAATTGTTCAACAACTTCTGCGAGTGGCGCAGCGCCATACCAATTAATAAGATGATTGATTTGTAAACGTTTAGCCTGATTTTCCCACTTTTCTCGCAACGGCCCGTTGCCCACAATAGTCAATTTGACTGGCATGCTCTCTTTTAGACTTAAACGCGCAATCGCTTCCAGCAACATCGGTAAGCCTTTAAATGCTTGAAAACGACCAATAAACACCATAAGCAAAGGGTGTGTACGAGAAGGCTTCGTAGGCCAAGGGGCCGGGGTAAACAAATCCAAATTAACCCCATTTTCTAAAAGAAATCGACAACGTGAACGGTAACATTCTTGAATCATCTGTCGGGTTGCTTGGGTAGCCGTGAGAATAATAGAAGCCTGTCGGCTTGTTCCCACAAGCCTGTCTACCAAGCGCCCCAGATGACGAATGGAATGTAACCAACCATATTCCTGTTTCTTTATTTCAGGAAATTCAGCCGGATGTTTTAAACCCCCATTCCAAGGGCCGAGTATCAGGGGACGATTGAAAACATGCAAGCGGGTTGCGGCCATAGGTGATACGGGCGTGACGGCATGAATGATATCCCACTGTGCGCCCGCTTTTTGGTGTTGTTTTAACTGCTTAATTGCCCGCCAATCATAAAGATAAAAATCAGCTGAAGAGATAAAAAAAATGCTATCTTCATCAGAAGAAAACAGTTTAGAGGCGAGGTTATACAGGGGTTTAGCAAACCATTCTGTGTCAATAAAGATGATTTCAGAATGAGCTAAAGGCGCACCGGCTTCTAACAGTTCATCACGGTTTCTGGCATGAGTAATTAAGGTAATCGGGACACCTTTTTTCACTAAACGGGAATACCATTCCCATCCGATCTGTGATACGGATCCCTTTCCTGGGCCGCATTGATAAGCCGATAAAAGTACGCGAGGCTGTGTCATGTCGTTTATTGAGAAACGCTGTTAGTCTTTTTATCCCGACTAGAGTGAGGAACCCGTTTAATTTTCGTATTAAGCAGCTTTACGCCCATTTTAAACTTATCTGTTAAGGTTTTTTGCGATAAGCAAGTAATCAAGCAGAGTTGTTCACATTCTGTTGTTTCTTTGCGGATTTTCCGCGCTTTTTCGCCATACCATAAGTCATGAGCGCTTTGTTCCTTAACATTACCGATAGGCGGATAGTGAAGACAAAGATAAACATCTCCATTAGTACGAATAAAATAGTCGCGTAATCCCACTAAACAGGGTTTGACTTCTGGTGGTGCCTTTTCTTCACGAAAATTGGCTACTGTTAAACCCAATATTTCTTCACTGTTCATAATGGGTGCGCCTGCACGCTTCATTTGGATCAGACGCTCAACAATCTGTTCCAATTCAGGCCACGATTCTTCTTCAATCCAAAGTTCATTGTAGGTTTCAGGTGTCCAACGATCCAAGGGTTGAAAATTAATAGCTGTAGCCCCCATTTTTTCTGTCCATTCAACCAGTTCGGGCAATAAGCGAAAATTCACGGAACTAATGGTTGGTTTGATAATAATAGGAAAGTCAACGCCTTGCGCTGCTTGTTCCTCACGCAGGAATGTGATGCCTTGCGTTAATTTATCAAACAAACCTGGGAAACCACGGAAATAATCATGAACTTCAGCATTCGGCGCATCACAAGAAATATTGACATTAAAAGGATGAGCGGCAACGACTTTTTCAACGCCACGCCGACTGAGGGCTGAACCATTGGTTGTTACCCCACTTCGGATGCCATTTTGATGGCAAAAACCGAGTAAATCGAGAAACCCTTTTTTGATAAAAGGTTCACCTCCACTGAAATTAATGAAATAAGTGCCAACAAATGCTTTAATACTGAGTAGCGCATTTTGCCATTGTTCAATGGTTAATTCTTCTTCATAGTGTTTTAAACGCCAATATTCACAATGTCGACATTTCACATTGCAACGTTCATTAATCAAACCATAAAATGTGACTGGCTTAGTCATATCGTAACCGGTTTTCAGATACACCGTTTCGGCAGTCGCATTTTTTGTATGCTTGAATCCGAGTTTAACAAAAGTTGATATATCCATATTGATTTAAAAAAATAGTGGGTGTTTGAAAGACAAATTTTTCTGATTATAACTTCAAAGCGGGGATGGCCTTTAAATTGATTAATAATCCATTATTGATGAATAGGGATAATAACCCTATCTTAATGGTTTTATTAAAATGATATGGTTTAATGACTTATCACGAATGAGTCATTTTCGTGCATCCCCTTTCATCCGTTACGAATTTTTTAGAATTGATATTGAATTGTTTTCAATTTCAATCTTTTTTCTGGAACACTTCTTTTTTCAGTTCCTTAATGTACAAGAGCAGTAGAAATACACTGCCTAAAATATATCTTCTCCACATTCTTTTTGGCTCTAGCCAGAGCCTGTACAGCCATTCTGCTCCTATTTTTTGTAAAAAAACTGGCGCTCTTTTTTTAATGCCAACATAAAATTCCGCAGAAGCCCCTAAGCATAAAAAGAGTGGTGACTGAATCTTCTTTTCTTTCAAAGTGTTATGAACAGAGAGGCCCAGCCATTCTTGTTTAGGAAATCCTATGCCAATAATCACGTATTGCGGTTTAAAATCTATAATTTTATCAATCACCTCTTGAGAGACTTTTTCAAAGTCAAGGGTATTGAGATCAAAAAAAGGAGGCGTGTAGTAGATAATGTTATCGTAATCTTGTTTTAATTTCATTCCAAGCGTTTCGTGACTCACGATTACGAATATTTTTTGTTGGCGTTGTTTAGCATGATGCCAAAAAATAGGAAATAAATCGCTGCCCGTTAGCCTCGCTTTTAAGGGTTTGCGTACCAGTTTGCTAAACCAAATAATAGGCTGTCCATCAGGCAAAATGAATAAGGCTTGACTCAGTTTTTCTTTTAAAGGCTGATGTTGAGCTTGATTCAATTTGACAACCTGATCAGCATTCGGTGTGATGAGAAAAGGCAGTTTTTGCTCAT
>QNEL01000095.1 GCA_003645185.1 Candidatus Parabeggiatoa sp. nov. 3 | reverse complement strand
GGATAAAGGGCGAACACGCAGGTTCGCCCCTACGACCCTATATGTTGTAGGGGCGAACCTGCGTGTTCGCCCATAAGAAATTCAGCAAACAATAAATCTCCAATTTATTTTGTGACGATTCCTTAGCTGGGTGGTCTGGGGATTTCCGCTTTCTTGCACTAGGTTGAGTTGTACTCCCGATTTTCGTTAAAAATTTATTTTGCTTCGGCCCGATTGAGATTAATAATGACCCTTTTTTTGGGAATGCGCCCAGTTTTCCCGCTGGGTAGTTTTATAGTTTTTCAGATTTTTCAAAAGGGCGAACCTACGTGTTCGCCTTAAAATTGCAAACTAAAGTTGGAACGTAAACCTTGCAAACTAAAGTTGGAACGTAAAACCCCCCCCCTTTGAGATCGATCAATACCCATGAAAAAACTTATCAGCTTAACTGTTGTCATAATCTTGATCATATTAGCCCATTGTCGATTTGCAATGGCAGATCGTGTTGCAATCTGTACCAACCACGCCAAGAAACGAATTATCACATTAGATTATTTGGTTGACGGAAGCCAACTACCTTGCCAAGTTGTTTATGAAAAACCGACGGAAAAGCCTGGCTATCGTAAAATCTTATGGCGTGCCAAAAATTCGGCAGGTTATTGTGAGCGAAAAATGGATGCTTTTATTCAAAAGCTAGACGGATATGGCTGGCAATGTGCTTATGAGAAACAAGATGAGATGCCTTCTAGTCTGACTAAGGAAAGCGAACCGCGCCCTGTTTCTAAACCACCTGATAAACCAACCGTTCACGATGAGCCTTTGCGTCAAGATCAAGATGGTTTGGCAATCTGTTATAAAAATGCCAATAAACGAATTTTAATTTTGGACTATCTGGTTAAAGATTCCCCATTGCCTTGCCAAGTGGTTTATAAAAAACCGACGGAAAAACCAAGCTATCGTAAAGTGTTGTGGCGAGCTAAAAAAACGGTGGGCTATTGTGAACGAAAACTCAAGGGTTTTATACGCAATTTAGAGAAATCGGGTTGGCGATGTTCATATCAAGCTGGTACGATAACCGCTATTGCGGATAACCCTTCGCGCCAAAAGCCTAGCAAAAAGTCTGAGACAACGTCTGGAAAAAAAGAGAAGCCACCTTCTGAGAAACCCCCAGTTTCCTCGTCAGCAGACATCGTCCACTTGGAAGACAGTTATAAGGCTTATTGTGGTGAGCAACAAATTAATCTACAAAAACCGCTGACCAAAATTGCCAAAACACTGAGCGGATTAAAACACGATAGCAGTCAATTGCAAGATTGTTCTGGTATATTTCATCAGGTTGTTAGAAAATTTAAAAGGGAATATTGCCCTAACTATGATTATCCTGATGTCAAGAATGCACGGGAAACGAGAAATATTGCTAAATGGTATCATGAGCAAGGTGAATTGATACTCGTCCATGATCCGTTGGCAAAATCGCCTTTGATAAAACCGGGTGCGGTGATGTTTTATGGTTACGGAGGCCAACTATATCAAGAGTTTAAAGCGGAAAACCTGTTTATTCCGAAACAGGGCATTAATCATGTCGGCGTTGTCGTCTCAGTGGTTCGAGATGCTAAAAACCAAGTGATGAGGTATAAACTGTTTCATGGACGACGGCCAGGTAAGCCTTCTAAAGTCACTGATTATCATCCGCGCAAACCGACGCGCTCTTATTATCCCCCGTTTGGAAATGGTAAAGAGCAATGGGTAGCGATTGCGCCATTGGTGAAGCAGAGTACATCGTCTGGAAAATCAGGCAGAGTAGTCGTCCAATATGGTGAGGCCTCTTATTATGCAAACAGCTTGCATGGTAATTTGACTGCCAATGGTGAACGCTACGATAAAAACAAATTAACGGCGGCACACAAGACTTTAGCTTTTGGTACTCGTGTGAAAGTGACCTATTTAAAAACGGGTCAATCTGTAGAAGTCGTTATCAATGATCGGGGGCCTTTCTATAAAAAGAGAATCATTGATCTCTCACATCAAGCGGCTAAACAGATCGGTTTAATCAAAGAGGGACATGGTAGAGTGAAAATGGAGATTTTGAAATGAGATTTCGTTTGTAGGGTGGGTAACGGGTTTTTAAAGCCCACAATTTCCCTACATAGTTAAGGGCAAATATGCGGGTTTGTCCCTACCAAACCCCGCTGATTCATTGCTTGTAGGGGCGAACCTGCGTGTTCGCCCAGGGCGCAGGTTTCCCCCTAGCAAACCCCGCATATTCATGGATTGTAGGGGCTGCCCTTGCGTGTTCGCCCAATCACCCTATATTGAATGATATGAAGCTAAAACAACTCAAGATAATGGCTTGTAGTTATTGTCGTGCTGGCGATCACACCGCTCTAAATTCTCCTAATGTCCAAAGATGCTCAATATGTGGGGAACCCGGATACAATGCCCAAACTTGTCCAGAAAATCGAAGAGGCAGTATTTGTGAGGGATACGATCATGATGCTCGAAATTGTCCCAATATAAAGCGGTAGCAAGCGTAGGGTGCGTCCTTTGCCCCTCTTGTCTGAGTCATCACAAAAGAGTTGTAGTTTTGCATCACTCTATCCATTTTACGCTTCACTAATGAAGAGGAGAATTATGTGTACCCAATTGGCTCTATAATTCAAAGACCTTTGAAAGAAATGGGAGTTTTGTCTATTTTTTATAAACACGTTGGTATCTACATCGGTGTTCATCTCAATGATAATAAAGAGGAGCATCAAGTTATTCATTTTTCTCCAAAAAAACCGTCAGAACCCAAAAGTAAGGCAAAAATAATCAAAACATCCTTTGATAAATTTGCAAATGGTGATGTAACTAATCGGGCAGAGCCCAAAAGGGATAAAGAAGTAGAAGTAACTATTCGGGCAAAGCCCAAAAATGCAGATCACGGAAGAGCGATTTGTAACGAGGCGGAAAAAATTTACTGCAATCCCAATGAATATAACAACGAATATAATCTCTTTTTCAAAAATTGCGAGGATTTTGCAAAATATTGCTATGAATATGAAGTAGAATACCAAAACGGACATACAGAAACACACACATACCCAAAGAAGTCACAACTAAGGAAAACTGTCGAGATTGCGGGGGGATTAGCAGTAGCAGGGGTGGGAATCCTCGGGTTGCTTAAAGGTGGTGATGATAAAGAAAACAAGCAAGCATAGGGTACATTCCTTACCCTTTTTGTTTGAATCACAGCAAGCGTCGGGTGTGTACTTTGCCCCGTCAATCATAATAATGGTGCTTGAGATCACCCCTACGCTTGCTAATTTTTTTGTGGTTTAGTGATACGATTTCACCTTTTTCGGTGATCGTTAATCGTTCAGCAATAGAACCCTGTTCACCTCGTTGCACATAATAAAGCGCAACCGCGTCTGGCGCAATCTGCCCTTCAGCAATCCGACGTTGCACACGATAAACCAGATGTTCACTGTGCGTCTCAATCAAGACTTGTTTACCTTGCTTAGCAGCTTCAATAAATAAATCAGTCATAACCCCATGCAGTTTGGGATTAGTATGAATTTCAGGAGCCTCAAAAATCAGCATTTTTTTCTGGGAAAACGTGGCAACGACAATCGGCAATATTTGTGAAAAACCTAAACCTAAGCGAGCAATATCTATTTCTAAGCCTGATTTGGCTTCCAAAAAAGTGATCTCCATTTCGCGTCGCGTCGAGTCACTTTTAAAATTCACTTCCCGTGCTATTTGAGCTTTCTCAACAAACCAATCACGTACCCGTTTTTTTATGCTTGGGTGGCTTTCTAAAAAATCGGGCATCTCTTTTCCATCAATTCCCATCCAGTCAGGATGGGTATCCCTTAAAGGGTAATAACGTTGAGGTGGGGGGCGTATCGGTAAGAGATAACCTATGTCTGTCAAGGTAGGCATAATGACAGTTTCATGGAGTTGCTGAACAAGCTCATCTGTTGACGACTGTAATATATTTTTTAATTGAGAGAAGAGTGTCGCATTGCCTTCAAGCAGTTTTGATGAGGCTTTATCTAATAATTCTTCATCATTGAAGTGAACCGTCAATAAGTTTAACTGATGACTGCCTTTTTGAGTACCGATTTCAAATCTCAACTGCTTATTGTCTTGGAATCCTAATTTAAAACCGACAATCGCTTCTTCATTGACTGGGGGAATCCCAAAAACCATTTCTCGAAAGGTGTGAAATTGGACATAGTGATTATTTAAATTCAGTATGCCGCTGCCACCGGGAGATTCCAGTGTTTGTTTGAGCAAAAGGAGTGCTTGTAAAATCGACGATTTACCAGCTGAATTTTCACCAATCAAGATAGTAAGTGGTGCTAATGTGAGTTCACATTTCTTAAATGCCTTGAAATTTTCAAGCGTTAATCGTTTCAATTCAGGCGCATCAAATGTAGCGTGTTCTTTTTCAATACGACGAATGATTTCTTGAAATATCGGTTCATTTTGTTGCTTAATGGGCAATATGGGTAATCTGAGTGATTGCAGTTTGCTACGCCAAGGCGCAAGTTCAAAATTGTCAATACTGATTGCTCCCTCAATGCCATAAGATTTTCTGATCTTGATTCGATGATTCAGGTGGGCATCATCATGTTCTAAATAATCATAACAGTCAGGAAAATCACCCTCAACAATGTGAAGAGAGACTTTTCCATATTCAGGCAGGTGCGGGGTGACTAAAATATCGCCATTTTTAAAATCGTAAATTTTAGAGAGACTGCGAGGAATATTGGATGTTTTAAGCTCATAGTATTCTTGGCAGTTTCGTATAAATTGAGATTTTGAGAGACGTGATATATCAAGATTGTTATCGGAACCTCCCCATCCTTGAGAAATGAAATTTCCTTCACGGAGACGGCGAAGAATTTCTGTTAGGGCATCTCGATCAAATCGGAAGTTATAAATCATAATGGTAAAGCCCGTTTTTGTGAAATCCAAAATAAGATTAAGGGGAATGGTGGGCAACAAAAAACCGTTACCCTACGCATCTCGAACAAATCGGAAATTATAAATCATCATGGTAAAGCACTTAATTGATTAGAATTCATCGTCATTTACCGGATTATTCAGGGCGAACACGCAGGTTCGCCCCTACAATCACATAATACGCGGTGTTTTGTAGGGGCATACCTGCGTGTCTGCCCTTAATTTTAATGGCATTGAAGCGATTGGTGCGGGGAGCGCACCATTCTACCGTAAAACACACCTCACGCTTATTTCAAATGACAATAACGGCACAATCAACAATGCCACAATATTGATAATATTAATCAACGGATGGCATAGTTTTCGTTAAGGTGCTGTAATTCCTAATTGTTTGCAAATGCGTGTTACAGTGAAAATAGGGATTACGCGGTGCCGTGGTACTGAAGTACGACGATTAAGGATTGGATCCTCCCAAATAGAATGTTCGGAGCCTTCACGTACAAACTGGCAACCTTGTTTGCTTAGATAATTCAGCAAATCACGCAGTTTCATACATATCCTCCTCTGGTACCACACGCACCCGATGGGTTGCTGTCAATAACAAATGTATAGGTTCTTCTAAGTCAGCTTCAAAATCAGTACATAACGGGTCGGGTTTCGGCAGAGATTCGCCTTGCATCAAGTTGGTTTCAGACAGATCAACTAATGCACTGGCTAATAATCGACGTGCTTCTTGAAGATTGGTACCAAAGCTAATGGTGCCAGGAAAATCTAAAACTTCTGCATGGACACCTTCATCAAGAAATTTATACATTGCTTTGTAAGTCAACATATTTTACTCTTTTTTCACATGAATAGATGATCTTCGCACAGTTACTGCGTTTCCCAAACAGAGTTTGAGAATCAGAACTTTATAATAACGATACAATCAATAATTATACTTAGCATCGTCATAAGGTCGCGATTACTTTTACAGACACAGCCAACAGCTTTTCACGCCAAAGATTTTGCGCGCAAAATCTTTTTCTTAGCGTAGTTTCGCGGAGCGAAACTTTAGCGTGAAAGCGTGAAAGCAGTTGTCTAAAAGCTCAAGTCACCTAAAGGTGACTAACAGCAAAAGCGCAAATTGTATTTCACATTTCACGCTGAAGTTTCGCTTCGCGAAACTTCAGCGTGAAATAAAGTTGCGCGCAACTTCTTAAGTGAAATGGTGGACAGTATAAATTTAACCCTGTGTGGAGATGGTGCGTAGGACGCACCCTACGTTTTCTAATAAAATCAATCACTTACTTGTACAAATTGGGCGATTTCCCAAAAAAAAGGGTCATTATCAAATCTCAATCAGGCCTTCGCAAAATAACAGGCATTCCAAGAGCAGCAAAATAAATTTGGAACGAAAATTGTGCGCTTTAATGATTGATTCAATTTAATATTCAGCGCCAATCATTTTAATCAGTTAAATCTGCGTTCTATCCAAAACAATCAATAGAACGCAGATTATCATGATGAAACTGATTAACGCAGATCAAAAATCAGCGCGAATCATGATAATCAGTTCAATCTGCGTTCTATCCGAAAAGTCAATTATCGTTATTGCATTTTTTATCTTTTTGATCATTCTATTTGTATACTGATACCAAATCCCACATGGGTAAAAATACGCCGAGTGCTAAAATCAGTACCATCGTACCAATGATAACTAATAAAATGGGTTCAATCAATACACTCAAGTTTTTCGTGGCATAATCGACTTCACGTTCATAAACTTCTGCGACTTGGAGCAATAAACTATCAATTTTGCTGGTTTCTTCACCTATTTCTATCATTTGTAATATTAAAGGGGTAAACAAACCGCTGGCTTGTGCGGTGTGAGTGAGGCTTTCTCCGCGTTCTATACCATTACGCATTTGTAATATCAGTGTGCTCATATAAGTGTTATCAACCGCTTGGGCAACATCAGTCAATGCTTGAATCAGCGGTACGCCAGATGCCAATGTGACAGAAAATACCCGGGCATAACGTCCTAACAGGGCACGGTTTATAATACTGCCGATTATTGGCAAACGCAGTTTAAATTTATCCCATTGATAACGTCCAATTTTGGTATTTAACCATAATCTTATCGATACAAAAATAATTAAGATACCAATCAGTAATATTGGCCAATAATCAACCATAAAATCTGATAGGCCTAAGATTAGACGTGTTTGCAAGGGTAATTCGACTTTGGCTTGTGCAAATATTGCGGCAAATTTCGGAACAACGACTACACTGGCAACAACAATAGCGATGCTGATGCCAATGATAACAATAATAGGATAACGGAGTGCGGCTTTAATTTGTTCACGAGTGTTTTTTTCTAATTCTAAATATTTCGCAATACGGAGAAAGGCGTCATCCAAATGGCCTGTATTTTCGCCTATCCGAATGATATTGACAAATAAATTGGAAAAAACCTTTGGTTGCTGAGAGAGTGCGCTGCTCAGGGTTTGCCCCATTTCTAAGTGTTTGATTATGTTAGATAATACAATTGATAAGCTAGAATGATGTTCCGATTTTGCCAAACTACGCAGAGCGCGAATTATGGGTACACCTGCCTTCATTAAAGTGAACATTTGATGGCTGAAGGTGATTAATTCCATTGGGTTTGGGGTTTCCAACTTTTCTCGCCAACTTGCAGAAGCTTGTGGTTTCTTTACCAAGTTGATTTCAATTGGTGTGATGCCATTTTTGTTGAGTTGCCGTGCAACTTCTTGGCAAGAACCGGCTTGCATTTCACCAGTTAATTTAGTGCCTTGTTGATTACGGGCGGTATAATGAAAAAGTGGCATGGGTGAATTATGATTTAGTGCTATAGTTTTTCATATAATTAACGGTAAAAGGGCAACCACGAGGGATTGCCCCTACGGGCGGCTTGTAGGGGCAATCCCTTGTGGTTGCCCAGAAATTATTTAATCTGTCAGGTTTATGCCAAATGAACAAACTCATCCAATCCGCCGCTGATACGTTCTGCTTCTTCAAGGCTTGTTATGTTTCGCAGAGTCAATTGGAGGGCGGCTTGCGATAGATTTTGATAATTTGGCCGTTGTTTTGCGGTTTGCGTAAATGTTGCTACATCGCCTTGTGTTAGCAAATTGGCCAGTTGTGCGTCAATTTCTAAGAGTTCAAAAATACCGACTCGTCCATGATAGCCTGTATTATGACAGTGGGCGCAGCCTATTCCATGTTGCAGTGGTGCTTGTTTGATAGATTGATTTAAGACACTGTTTAGCCAGGCTTGTTGCTGGACATTGGGGGTATAGGCTGTGCGACAACTTCCACAGATGCGTCGCAATAAACGCTGTGCTATCACGGCTCGTAAGGAAGCGGCTATAAGATAGTCTTTAGCACCCATATCCATTAAACGATTAACGACACTTATTGCGTCATTGGTGTGTAAGGTGGAGAGTACCAAATGGCCGGTCATGGCGGCACGTAAACCAATTTCGGCCGTTTCCTCGTCGCGCATTTCGCCTACTAGCACGACATCAGGATCTTGGCGTAAGGCGGAACGCAAAACAGTGGAAAAAGTCAGCCCAATATCACTGTTGATTTGTACTTGGTTGACACGCGGTAAGCGATATTCAATCGGATCTTCTATGCTAATGATTTTGGTTTCTGGACGATTGAGCAAATTTAATGCGGCATATAAAGTTGTGGTTTTTCCACTGCCAGTTGGGCCGGTAACCAATAACATGCCATAAGCGTGTTTGAGCTTATGTTCAAACCGTTGCCGAAGTTTGCTTGGCATACCCAATTGGGTTAAATTCAAGAGGCCTTCCGAATGATCAAGCAGACGCATGACGACGGATTCTCCGTATTGCACAGGTAAGGTGGAAATACGCACGTCAATCATTTTATCTTTGACTTGTAGGTTAAAACGGCCATCTTGTGGTAATCTTTTTTCGGAAATATCTAAGCCTGCCATGAGTTTTAAACGTGATACCAAGGCCGACATAATACTGATTTCTGGGATGATTTGTTCATGCAATTGGTTATCAATCCGCAGACGAATGCGTAATACTTTTTCATCGGGTTCAATATGTATATCTGAGGCGCGCATTTGTAGGGCATCTTCAAACAAGGATTGTACTAGCTTTACGACTGGGGCTTCATTGATGTCTTTGTCGGTGAGCCGTTTCAAATCATTGCTGGATAATTCTTCAAGCAACTTTTTGGCAAAGTGAGTAATCTCATCTGTGCGGCGATAGATACCATCAATTGTGCGTAAGAAATCATTTTCACGTACTAATGCTAAGTGAATTGGTTGTTTAAGAATTTTTGTGAGTTCGTCAAAGGCAAAAATATCGGTGGGATCAACCATGCCGACTAAAATAAAGTCGTTGGTGCGATTTAAGGCAATGGCGCGAAATCGCCGTGTGTCAGTTTCTGGAATTAATTGCACAATGTCGGGTTTAAAGGGATAACGTTTTAAATCAATCCATTTGACTTGTAACTGAATGGCGAGAATGGGCAGTAGTTTATCCTCTGTGATGTAGCCCTGTTCAAGCAATATTTTCTCCAGTTTGTCTGTTTTGTTTTTTTGTATAAGCCGTGCTTTTTTGAGTTGTGCGGGAGAAATGGCACGGTGTTTTATTAATAGCTTGTCTAAACTGATTTTTTGATGAGTTTCCATATATTAATAAATCAATTAGTACAACGGATCAGGGGAGTGATCGGATTGGTGCGTGGGCCTTTAGTACAACGGATCAGGGGAATGATCGGATTGGTGTGTGAGTCGTTTTATACATATGAGCAATAACCTAAGTATTTATAGCGTTTCCCTATTTTCTGTAGTAGTCAAATTGATGTTGAACAGCTTAATATTAATCAGCGTAAATCATGACAATCAGCGCAATCAGCGTTCTATCATGTTTAGTTCGTACCTTCATTTTTTGTTTAACATCCTATTGAATTTACGAATCACGCCAACCCGCTTTTTGACTGAAAGTGTATAAGGTGAGTGTGAAATGACTGGAGGGATAGTCATTGATAACGATATCTAATTCATCCCAATAAAATTTCCAAGGTAAGTCTTCCAAAAAACGGATGTAAGCCAATATTTCCTTATGATGCCCACTAAATTCTAAGCGTAAGCTATGTTTAAATACTTTCGCTGATGGGCTGATTTCAGATAGAGGTTGGCTGATATGAGTTTCCAATTTCAGCAAAGTTAATGCAGTTTGTGAGACTAACACCGATTTGAGTTTTAACAGATTGTGAGGTGAAATCAAAGTATTGGTTAATAATTGAATTTCGTTTTCTTGGTAAAACAATTCTTTACGCAGGTTATTGAGGGTATGATGATTATCAGTATCTGGCTCAATATTACTCTGATTTTTTAATGCTTGGAGGGTTTGGTTTAAGGTGTTAAGGTGTTTTTGTTTATATTGTAATAATGATAATAAGTGAAGCCTTTGTTCTTCTAAGGGCTGCATTAACAAGAAGTCCCAACAAGCATAAATTAAGGCCATAATAACCAGTAAGACTAAAGCACGCTCACGTAAACTGAGATTTTCAAAACGAGTAATCAACCGATTTATTTGGGTGAGCATAAAATTATATGACATATAAAGTTATCAATCAGCGAAAATCAGTCTGATCATGACAATCAGCGTTCTATTTGAGTCGTCAAGAGGCCTTTGCCCCAATCCGATCATTCCCCTGATCCGCTGTACTATAGCGAATAACTGAAAAAAACGGCAAAATAAATTTTGCACTCCAACGTCGCAACATTCAATCGGGAAACGCTATAATTGTTCTTGGCTGCCAGTATCCAACACAAAGCTGAAGGATTCGCTCTGCTTTTCATCAGTGCGTTCTAACTTGACTTTTTGAAAGTCAACTTCTTGAAACGCGCTGCTCAATAGCTTGATTAAATGTGGTACTAAGTCAGGCTGCGATGTGTTGCCCGTGAGGGTTATAGCAGTGCCTCCTGCTCGTAAATTGATTCTTGTTATGTTTATGTTTTCATATTGGTATGCAAAATCTGCCAAATATTTAGAAAAGCCGCTCGTGTTGCCTTGTAATTCATTTTGTAAAACTTCGATCACTTGATTATGCGTTTCTATCTTTGCGGATAATTGATTAATTTCGGTTTCTAACTCATCACTTTGTTCACTTTGAGTTGGTTTCGATAATGAAGTGCGTCTCAATTTTGCGAGACGTTTTTCAACTGTGCGGTTTTGGGTAGAAAAAGAGTGTAATTTTTCCCGTAAACTTGACACGTCTTGATAGGCAGAGACATAAATGATGATCAAGCCTAAACAAGTTAGCCCCACTATGCTGAATAATAACCTATTGACTGATAAGAATTGGCGAGATTTCTTGGAAGAAGATTGATTGGAAGTGGGTTGAAATAAATTAATTTGTTGTTTCATAATTGGAGCGTTTAAGGGGATTTTTGCCGTAAAGCCGCGCCCAAGATTGGAAAACATTGGGCTTGTTGGGCTACGCTTAACCGCACCGAATTGAGTAATGCGTTTAAATCCAATAAGCGCACAGCTATCCCTAAATGCGTTGCCAGATATTTGCACAAATTGGCTGATGGGTGTGACATGGGCGCAATCACTAAATGATTAATGGGAGGCTGATTAAAATGATTTTCGTAGTAAGTTAATGAACGACGTATTTCCGCTATTATCAATGGCAGTATGTGCTTAATCTCTCCTTCAACGGTGCGACTTAAATATAAAGTGGCATGACGAGTGATTGTGAGCATCATAAATTTAGGTGTCAACCATAGCAAAGCCATGCCGTTTTTATCCTCGGGCAATAAGGCTGCAATATTACGCAAAGCCAATTCAGGTATATCCAAAGCGATTAATTTAAATCCAAGTCCGAGCAAATTATCAACGTGTCGCTGCACCGCTTTTTGACGTGCAACCACCACATAAATCATTTTTTCTTGCCGACGACTCACTGGTACATCAAATACGTCAATGATGGCTTCTTCTATATTAAAATCAATTAACTCTTGTACTCGCCACCGAGTTGCCGCAACTAATTCAGATTCAAGCACGGGTGGAGCCTCGATTAAGAGTATTTGATAATACCCTATTCCCATTACCCCGACACATGGAATCCGTTTAAGTGAATGACGTTTGATCAATTGACGCAAAACGGTGGTAGGGCGTTTCAGGTTAGGCAAAGATTTATAGAAATCTAATCGTGGCGTGGCATCATTGGTATGTGATAGTCTGATCAAACGAATGTTGTTATTATACCAACCCACACCCAGTTGGGTATCGGGCAGTGATTTGTTCCAAGGGAATAGAAATGACATCAGTTTCGATTTGCGTGGTTAGGATTGTTGGAGTGCAAAATTTATTTTGCAATTAGCTTTTCAAAAGTGCTTGATATTTTTTAAAAGCAAGCATATTATGATTTTCCAGATAAATATATTGGCCTTGAACATAGTGGATATCAAAGCATTGATAACTGATAACTGATAACTGATAACTGATAACTGAAAATATGAAAATAATTTCTATTTTTAATAATAAAGGGGGTGTGGGCAAAACGACACTCACGTATCACTTAGCGCATATACTCGCTGAAATGGGTAAAAAAGTCCTCATTTTAGATATGGATTCACAATGTAATCTGAGTCTCTACGGTATGCAAGAGAAAGAACTAGAAAAAATTTGGCGAGATGAAGACTATGTGATTAATAATGGATTTGATTCTGCTAAACAAGAAATGGAAAAGGATGATTTTAACAAGCTTTTTCAAACCACCCGAACAATACATTTCCTTTTAAAATCGGTAGAAGAGGGTATCTCAGATTTTGACGAGTTGCCGCCGCCGGTTAACCTAGCTAAGAATTTAGATTTGATTCCTAGCCGACTAACGCTGTTTAAATATGAAAACAAAATTGCTGAACGTTGGACTGGACTGTTTTTGGGTGAACCATTACCGATAAGAACCGTTACCCGGATAAGAAAACTTGCCGAATTATATTCGGCAGAAAATCATTACGATTTTGTAATTATTGATACATCCCCTAGCTTGGGTATGTTGAACAAAGTTATTATCTCTACCGTAGATGGTTTTATGATTCCTTGTCTTCCAGATATGTTTTCTTTATATGGCATAAAAAATATTGGTAAGGCTCTAACACAATGGCAAAGAGAGTTTGATATTTGCACTGATATGATTTTGGAAGAAAAACGCAAAGCATTTCCCAAAAAGAGAGTTAGATTTTTGGGATATACTATTTACAACGCTAAAAAGAGAAGTGATCAGCATGAATACTGGGGGTTAGCGAAAGCCCATTATGATTATGCTCAACAAATTCCGGATACCATCAAAAAACACATTGCTGAAAGAGTGAGAGAACATCTTTCAGAGAAAATGCTGGAAACACCCATTGGAAATAATGCAATTATTCATAGCCATAATACCTTTCCCAATATGGCACAAAAGTACAAAACACCTATATGGAAAATACCTGCTCTTGATTATTTAGAAGCCTCTGATAAAAGCACTATAAAGGGTAATCGTGTACTCTATGAAGCTACCAAAGACAAGTACCAAGAATTTGCCGATGACTTTCTAAGAAGGATTGCGACTTTAGATGATGAGTAACAATACAACGGTTCAATTTGAGACGGCCATTACGAAAGCATTAAGTGATTTTGAACAAAGATTAGAACAACAACGATCTTTTCAAATTCAAAATCACTTATTGAAAAAGCTGCATGAGGAAATTAAAATAATCGGGTATTGTGATTCTCAAAAAATAGAGGATTTATCTTTAGAGTATGAAGACTTTCATAAAAAATTAAGTGAAAGTGGTAGAAGTTATGAAAATATTGTTGAAGAAAAAAATTTAGTCGATGTATACAGTGCGTTTGAAAAATTTTTATCTGATTGTTTCTATTCCATCTATCTTTTTTTTCCAAAGTATTTAGGTGAAAAAATAACGGTTAGCACCCACGATTTATTTATCGGTGGAGATATAGAGTTGTGCAAAAAGAATATTATTGAATTAGAAGTTAAGAGTTTTATCCAAGCAAACCATATAATAGAAATTGTGAGTAGCTTCAAGAAAAAATTTTCTATCAAAAAAATAGAGTCTTCAATTTCTAAAGATGATCTCAATATACTCTATGAAATTTCTCTCATTAGAAATCTGATTACCCATAATAATAGTATTGTCAATCGAGTTTATATAGAACAAGTTAAAAAATTTCTAAAAGACAAAGCCAAGTATGAATTTCATGAAGGCGAAACGGTACTGGGTAAGCTAGAAAATTTAACACAGGATATGAAAGATATCTCAACCAAAGTTTGCGAAAAGATAGCAGAGGCTATTATCAATGATAGCAACCGATTAAAAAACCACCATGAAAATATGTAAAGATTATAACGGATTTTAAAGAGGGCGAACACGCAGGTTCGCCCCTACAAATTCAACGATGCTGGGCAAGATATAGGAAGCCCTACACAAATAGTCTGTTGAATAGTTCGTGTCACATAATGACTTCGATTAATCATTCCTTGAAAGGCCGTCACCTTTAATTCATAAACGGTGTAATTGTTGTTATCGCTATCAATCATGGGCGTGGGAACACAATTAACGGTTACGGTAAATCCACGAGTACCACCGCCTGTCAAGGTAAAAGTTGGGGCGAGTTGTCCACACCAATGCTTAGCATTATGGGTTTGAACCTCATTGATTGCCCATTGCATACCACTCTGCGCCGCGAACCATGCTTGTATACTTCGTTGTGACACATGGGTACTCACTTGTTGATTAGCCACTAAATTGAGCATATAAGTACCCATTAATACCATCAATCCGGTTATCACGATTACCGTAGAAACGAGGATAAAACCTTGTTGTTTGGGGTAAGTATTCATTGTGGAAGAATAGCAAGTTGTTGAAATAATGTCATACTCACGTCGCTTTGACTATCGGTTAGGGTGATAATCAATTTAACTAATTTTCCCCGCGTCGCGGGTGCAAGGGCAAAATCACAAGCACTGACTTGATTAACTAACAGATTGCCGCTTGGCAAAACAGTCTTTTGGATTGGTGAAGAAGAATACTGGGCATGATGGGTGATTTCTCCCGTGCTAAGATTGCAGACATAACTGACTGGATGTTCACTCTTATAAAATGCCAGCGCGACGATTGTCTCATTGCGGGTAATGCGTATGCTATTCGGTACAGCCAATCGGATATCGCGAGCCATCTGTTGTAAAACCGTGTCAGCAAGATAGCTCAGATTCGCATTGCGTTCAACTTCCCGATAGACTTGAAAACTCAGGCCGATGAGTTGAGCTAACGAACTGACTAAGATGCCAAGAATGAGCATGACAACAACCATTTCTATCAGGGTAAAACCACGGTTAAATTGTTTATTATTCAATAGCATATCAATTAAGCCAACTGGGCGAACACGCAGGTTCGCCCCTACGATCCTATATGTTGTAGGGGCGAACCTGCGTGTTCGCCCTTTATCCACTTGTGTGGCGGTGGGCAGTATATATACCAATCCCTGTCGTTTTATCCTTGCTTATATCCAATCCCTGTAGTTATTTATTTGCCACACCGATAGCCACTTAATAAAACACTGATATCGGGATGACGACGATGCGTCACGCGCACATCAACACGCAAAGCCGGAACCGCATTGGTACCTAACACATCATTATTAACGCTGACTGTCACGACATAACCGTCAAGAGCCGATATGCGCGTACCGCTATAATCTCGCACCACGGAATCTGGCAAACTATTATAATCTTGGACATCATCAAAAGTGGCTCGCCTTTCTCCAAACTCTGCTAAACCGGTTTCCGTTTGATTTGGATCTGAAAAATGCTGATAAAGGATTTCTTCGAGATAGGATTGTGCGATGGCATTCGCTTGTTGTTGTAGGATAGGATCGAGACTGTGGGTGGCGGTTTGTATCATCAAGGGCAAGACACCAACCATACCAACCC
Organism: Candidatus Parabeggiatoa sp. nov. 3; assembly: GCA_003645185.1. Lineage (GTDB taxonomy): Bacteria > Pseudomonadota > Gammaproteobacteria > Beggiatoales > Beggiatoaceae > Parabeggiatoa. The sequence continues at coordinate 4,200 of QNEL01000095.1, read as the reverse complement.
CTAAGACAATGAGTGTTATAGTCAATTCCAATAAGCTGATACCTTGTTGATAATTAAGCGGTTGTTGCACAAAGCCTGATAAAATTTTCATATTCAAGGGTGATTACAGAAGATGCACAAATCCCGTTACCGCTTCAATCCGTAGATTGTGATGACCAATACTGATATTTTGCTGTCCGGTGAGGGGGTAGCCTTGCTCGTTATAAATCCACCCCTCACCATATATGCCTGCTTTCACTTTAACCGCCCCGCCCATAATGGGACTGATAATAGCCTCACTACCACAGCGCGTTGGCACACCATTGTAGTATAGCGATAGCATATCACCACTTACCTGAACACGTACCTGACATTCAGAAGCGATAGCCATTTGGTGAGCATAGCGCAGGGCAGTGAGGACTTGCTGAAATTCACTGTGTTGTTCAAACCAACGAGTTTTGACTTTTGGCCCGACTGTGATTGCCAGTATGCCAATGAGTGTGATGACTAATAGCATTTCAAGTAAGGTGAAACCTGTTTGATGTTTATATTTCATGGTACTTCACAATCAAAGAAACGTTGGTAAACAAACACGGTGTTATGTCTATCTAAAAAATAACTTTCCCCTAAACTTCAGGAAAAAGGTTAGAGGAAAGTTAATTTTTCTCGTTCTTAACTCTTACAGGCTTTGGGGAGGTATTTGTTTTGGAGCGTAGTCATACCACCATTTTCGCTTGCCTTGCACTGCCAGAATGCACTATCCTCATTCCATTGCCACGCTATTTCGTTTTCAGCAGGAGAAAAGGATGCCGATTTAACTACTATAATAACACGGAATGGGTTACAACATTCAATTATTATAGTAACGTTTGTACTGGGTTTTTTAAACATTTGTGATTCTTCTGCTGTTGGCATTCTGTCGTTCTCAGCACGAAATGCTGCGATATCAGTTTTAATACCCGCAAATGCTACACTCGCTTCTGATACCTTCGCCTTCTTCATGTAGTCGCTGTAAGACGGAATAGCAACAGCAGCCAAAATACCGATAATCGCAACCACAACCATCAGTTCGATGAGGGTAAAACCTCGTTGTCGCTTCCCGCAACCTTGCTTGGAGCCAGCCATAGCCAACAGCGGTGGATTTATTTGCCGGCTTGCAACCGGACAGTTTTCAATGGATAATTGCATGATTATTAATTCCCCTATGTGGTTAATTAATATGATGAGAGGTTGCCGATCAACATTCGACAGCCTCTACTTTTATGCTATTAAAATGATCCATTACAAATTCATTTAATAGCACCCCTCATCAACAGTCATCAAACAGTTATCAGTTATCAGTTATCAGTCATAGTTTGAACCCATCTAAAAACCTGATAGAACGCTGATTGTACTGATTAAACTGATTTACGCTGATTAATATTAATTATGTTCAACATCAATCTCACTACTACAACTATTGATATTGAACGCCAATTAATCTTGTTTTTGAGCGGGCGCATTATTTCAAGATATTGATGCTTTGTAAACCCCTTGTCCATTTTTAAAAAATTAAGTGTTTGAAAAGTAAGCTCTTTTTTGTCAAGGGGGGGTAGTGCGCACTAGGGTAAGGCGTTTTTTGGCATTCCTTTTGCGTTGGTTTTCGGCCTATATCTTGCATGATGTTCTTGTATTGATAATAGGGTTATATGAGGTGGGGTGTCGGATGTGAGGTTTGTATTGAGGCTATGGGCATGGTGGGCAAGCGGGCGGTGGGGTTATGGGGTAGGAATGAATATCGATGCGCCCGCTTACCCACCCTACGAAGAATATTTTTTGCGTCCTTTTGCGTCTTTTGCGTTATTTTTTTGTTTTTTGGGCAGGTGGGCAAGCGTTTGCTTTGGTATGAGGTAGATGCTTATGGGCAACAAAAACCCGTTGCCCACCCTACAATTTATTTATTAAAGCGATTGTCTTTGAGGTTATCGACAACGCTTGGATCGGCTAAGGTGGAGGTATCGCCTAAGTTATCGACTTCATTGGCGGCAATTTTACGCAGTATGCGGCGCATAATCTTGCCTGAGCGTGTTTTGGGTAATCCGGGGGCCCATTGAATGACATCTGGGCTGGCGATGGGGCCGATTTCTGTGCGAACTTGTTTGACAAGTTCTTTGCGTAGTGCTTCTGTCGGTTCGACACCGGCCATTAAGGTGACGTAGGCATAAATGCCTTGTCCTTTAATATCATGGGGATAGCCTACGACGGCGGCTTCTGCGACGGCTTGATGTAGTACGAGGGCACTTTCGACTTCTGCTGTGCCCATACGATGGCCGGAAACGTTGATGACATCATCTACTCGTCCGGTTATCCAGTAGTAACCATCTTCATCGCGCCGTGCGCCGTCACCTGTGAAGTAGTTGCCTGGATAGCTTGTGAGATAGGTGTCAATGAAACGTTGATGATCGCCATAGAGGGTTCGCATTTGGCCAGGCCATGGGCGGGTGATGATTAAGTTACCTTCTGTTTTGCCTTCTAGCACTTCTCCTTCGTTAGTGACAATGGCTGGTACAACGCCAAAGAAGGGGCGTGTGGCGGAGCCGGGTTTTAATTTGGTTGCGCCCGCTAAGGGGGTGATGAGAATACCACCGGTTTCAGTTTGCCACCAAGTATCCATAATGGGGCAACGGCCGTCACCGACTACGTGATAATACCATTCCCAGGCTTCTGGATTAATCGGTTCTCCAACACTGCCTAAGATGCGTAAACTCTTGCGGCTAGTGGCTTTGACGGGATCGTTGCCTTTGCCCATTAGGGCCCGAATGGCGGTAGGTGCGGTGTAGAATATATTGACTTGGTGTTTGTCTACCACTTGCCAGAAACGGCTTACATCGGGATAGGTGGGTACGCCTTCAAACATTAAAGTCGTCGCGCCATTCGCCAGTGGCCCATAAATAATATAGGAATGCCCGGTTACCCAGCCGACATCTGCGGTACACCAGTAAACATCACCATCATGGTAGTCAAAGATGTACTTATGTGTCATGGCGGTGTAGAGGAGATAGCCGCCTGTGGTGTGTAATACACCTTTGGGTTTACCCGTTGAGCCGGATGTGTAGAGAATAAATAAGGGATCTTCGGCATCCATTTCTTCGGCGGGGCAGTCGGCTGAGACTTTTTCCGCTGCTTCGTGATACCAAACATCTTGGCCGTCTTTCCAGGCTTGCGTGTTTCCTGTCTTTTTGACGACGATAACACTATGTACATTGGGGCATTGAATCAGTGCTTTATCGACATTGGCTTTCATGGGAACTGTTCGGCCACCGCGCAATCCTTCGTCTGATGTGATGACGACTTCGCAACCGGAGTCTAAGATTCGATCTTTCAAGGCTTCTGGGGAAAATCCGCCGAAGACTACGGAATGTACTGCACCAATACGTGTACATGCGAGCATGGCATAGGCTGCTTGGGGGATCATGGGCAAGTAAATACAGACGCGATCACCTTTTTTAACGCCACGCGCTTTGAGTACATTGCTAAAACGGCACACTTGTTCGTGTAATTGACGATAGGTGATTTTTTGGTCAACTTGCGGATCGTCTCCTTCCCATAAAATGGCGATTTGATCGCCTCGCGTTTCCAGATGGCGATCAATGCAATTGTAAGCGACATTGAGTTTTCCGCCTTCAAACCAGCGAAATTGGCCTTCATTGTAGCTTCCGCTTTGTACTTGATCCCAGTCTTTGAACCAAGTCACCAATTCTTTGGCTTGTTCAGCCCAAAACCCATCAGGATCGGACACCGAACGCGCATACATGTCCTGATATTTCTCTTCTGTGATATGGGCATGTGCTACGGCTTCTGGAAAAAGATCATAAACTTTGACTTCACTCATGGTTATTTATCCTTATATGGAATGCATATCAAAAATATCTCAACCCTGAAGGGGTAGAATGTAGGGTGTTGACTGAGAGGTTTTTTTGAGAGGTATTTTTAGGAACCCCAGGTTTCACCTAGGGCTATGATCTCGCTACGCTCGTTACTGCGTTTCACATTCAACCCCTTCGGGGTTGTTTAACCCCATTTTCGAGGCTTTTGACAAACACAAAATCAGCATGAAAGATATCGGCTAAAAAAAGCTCTCTGTCAACACCCTAGTGCAGGATCGCTCCAATCTTGATACCACTTAGCAAGCATCAAAAGGGGCAACCACAAGGGATTGCCCCTACGGGCAGATTGTAGGGG